>JAVXKN010000207.1:0-2188 GCA_036647315.1 Oscillospiraceae bacterium
GCTCCCACGGTGAGAATGTAGGGCATCCCGCCGGTGCCGTTGATGCCCACGTCGATAATGCGGGCCATGAGGAGGGGGAGAGCCAGCTCGCAAACCACCTCCAGTACCACTAAAACAGGTGCGACGGCGGCGGCCTTGCCGTAGCCCTTTAGATAAACAGACAGCTTTTTGATCATCAGCAGGTGCTTCCTTTCTGTGCATTTTGTAGCAGTCGCAAGGGGAGGGGAGATGTAGCAGTCTATCCCGGCGAGTGCTAAAATAAGCGTAGAGTTTATGATACACGCAGAAATTTTTAATGTCAACGTGGTAAATGTGAACAATTTGAGAATTTCTTAGAACAATCGTTTGACTTTGGAAAGGGTGTATGTTATAATGCACATATCAAGCGATAGGAGGGGTCATGATGAACCAACTGACGGCGAAGCAACAAGAAATTTATGATTACATCATCTCTTTTACCGAGCAACACGGCTATCCACCCTCTGTGCGTGAAATCGGCGAGGCGGTGCATCTGAAATCGCCCTCCACCGTCCATTTTCATCTGAAAGGCCTAGAGCGAGCGGGGGTTATCACCAAGGACGCGGGCAAGACCCGTGCCATTTCCATCGCCCCCAACGCCGACGGCTCCCGCCGCAATCTGGTGCCCATCGCCGGCAACGTGGCGGCAGGCTCTCCCATTTTGGCGGAGCAAAACATTGAGGATTATCTCACGTTCGATACCGGCGGGCTCACCGGGGAACATTTTGCCCTGAAAGTGCGGGGCGAATCCATGCTGAACGCGGGAATTCTCCCCGGCGACTTGGTGGTGGTCCATCAGCAGGAGAACGTCCGCAACGGCGACATTGTAGTGGCAATGTTCGAGGACGAGGCCACAGTAAAGACCCTCCGCCGCAAGGACGGGGTCACTTGGCTCATGCCCGAAAACCCCGCCTTCCAGCCCATCAACGGCACCCACGCTCAAATTTTAGGCAGAGTAGTAGCAGTAGTGCGCCGGTACTAATCATCATAAGCACGAAAAAACAGCCCCTATCGGTTTGTCCGATAGGGGCTGTTTGTGGTGGTGGGTTTGCTTACGGGCGCAGGCCGCTGCCGCCCTGCATGGTGATGGTTTCGCCGGAGATGTACTTGGCGTCCTCACTGCAGAGGAACACGCAGGTGCGGCCGATGTCCTTTTCGGAATCGCCGAACCGGCCGGCGGGGATGCCCTTGATGGTGGCGGCGTAGGTGTCGGGATAGGCTTCCTTCCACTGTGCCAGCGCGTCAGTCATCACCAGGGGGCAGATGATGTTGCAGTTGATGCCGTCGGGGCCCCACTCGGTGGCGGCCACACGGGTCAGACCGCGGATGCCCTCCTTGGCGGCGGCGTAAGAGGCCTGACCGGGCTTGCCAAAGAGGCCTGCGCCGGAGGCGAAGTTCACCACCGCGCCGTGGGTCTCCTTTAAGTAGGGGTAGGCGTGTTTCATGTAGAAGAAAACCGCGTACAGGCCGGAGTAGATGGCCTTGTCGAAGTCCTCCTTGGTGTGGTCTGCCAGCATCACGCCGGAGGCGGAGTTCTGGGCGTTGTTAATCAGCGCGTCAATCCGCCCAAAGGTCTGCACTGTCCGCTCAACCACGTTTTGCACCTGGTCCTCTAAGCCGCCGTCCGCCTGGACTGTCAGTACTTTGATGCCGTAAAGACGCTCCAGCTCCTCCTTGGCGTTGTCCAATTTGGTGGTGTTGCGGCCTGTGATGGTGAGGTTTGCGCCCTCTTTTGCCAATGCGGTGGAGATGCCGTAGCCGATCCCGCCGCCCATGCCACCGCCGGTGACGATGACAACTTTGCCGTCCATTTTACCCATAATCTTGTCCTCCTTTGTAAGTATAGAGCTTCTGAAATCAGAATACCACAAGCTGGGCCGGAAGACAATAGTAAAATTGTGAACTTTTTAACAATCGGGTCACTTGTATGATTCCCACCGCTGTGGTATACTATAAAAAATATGGTTATCACTTTTCATCCGCAAAAATTTGCGTGGGTAGGGCCGCCATGTATGGCGGCCCTACGGAAAACCAACAGGCACGATATTGTAGCTTCTCGTGTTTGTTCAGCTGACCCAAAGGGATAACCAGAGAAAAAATATTCCAAAACACGGGAGATTGATTTTTAGATGATAGAATTCCGAGAGCCCGAAAAAAGCGACAAAAGCTG
>JAVXKN010000208.1:0-2184 GCA_036647315.1 Oscillospiraceae bacterium
AGCGGCCAGAATGATTTTCGGATTGGTGATGCCCATATCCGCCAATTCCTGCTGGGAGTGGGTGTCTCGCAGCGTGATGGCATCCACCCGCTTTTGCAGAATTTTGGCGCAAAGCTTGCGGTTGGTGGGGGAGGTGATAGGCCCGATGCCGCAGCCGTACATCTGAACCTTGTTTCCACGCAGTTTGGCGGCGGAGATGGTAAAGAGATAGAACCACAGAGAACGGCGCGAGGTGGCATCCTGCATGAGAGAGCCGCCGCCGTTAATATAGAGTTGGGTTTTTCCCATGCGGTGGAGAAAACTGAAAATATTAAAGGTGTAGATGGAACTCACGCGGTAGGTGAGCCGGGTGTCCTTTGGGGAGCGGGAGAGCACCCACAGGGGGAAGTCCGGGTCAATTTGCCGCAATTCACTGATGATGGCCTCCAAAATGGCGTCATCCCCGGCGTTGCCTCGTCCGTATGCACCGCAAACCAGTGCGCCGTAACGCTTCTGGGGTGCGGTCTGAGTGCGTCTGAGGATAATTCCATAAATTTCCAACTGCCGTGAGACAGTGCGCTCTAAGGAGTAATCGGTTTTTGCCCGATGGTAGAGCCGCTGTCCCAGATGTTCCCGCAGGGTAGCGTCCTTTGCCAGCGCGGTCAGGTGTTCGCCTAACTCGTCGGCATTTCCCGCCTCAAAGAGCAGGCCGTTTACCCCGTGGTCGATGAGATAGGGCACGCCGCCCACCCGACTTGCCACGGTGGGCAGTCCTGCCCGTGCCCCCTCGGTGAGTGAATAGGGAAAGGTTTCCGACAGTGAAGTGAGGGTGTTGATGTCGATGGCGTTATAAAAGGAGTCCACGTCAGACACCCAACCCGCAAAGCAGACGACGTTAGAAACCCCTAAATCTGCCGCCAGTTTTTGCAGTTCGTCCAGCTGGTCGCCGTCGCCGGCAATGAGCAGCCGGAGTTGGGGGCACTGTGCGTAGGCCTTGGCGAAGCCACGCACCAGGGTGGGGATGTCCTTTACCGGGTTCAGTCGGGCCGCAATGCCCACAACGACGGAATCCTCGTCTGCCTGCAGGCCCACGGATTTGAGATAGTCCGCCCGATTAAGCTTAATCTCACGGGGCGAAAAGTCCAAACCGTTGTAGATGGAGAACAGCTTATCCGGGTCAAAACCACGGGTGATGAGCAAATCCACCATAGCGTCAGAAACGCCGATGCGGTAGTCCAAACGGCGGAGGGCGCAGGTGTTGAGGGTACCGTAGGTCAGGCGGGAGAGGGGCCGACCCAGATAGTCCAGCCGATAGTCCGAATGGACGGTGGAAACCACAGGAATTTTGAAGGTGCGCTTTAAGAGCGTCCCCATGAGATTGCCACGGGCACCGTGGCAGTGGATGATGTCAAAATGCCCCTCGCTGACGATTTTTTTGAGCGGTTTCAACGCCCGCAACGGATTGATGCCGGCCAGCACAATGGTGTGAATACCCAGTGCTCGAGCCTCCTCTACGAAAGGCCCATCCATAAAGCAGACCATGGTGACATCAATCAGCTTTGAAAGATGCCCCAGCAGGGAATGGACGTGGGTTTTGGCACCGCCGGTGTCGCCGCCGCTGATAAGATGAATGACCTTCATAGTGAGCCTCCAAACTTTTTGAGGGAAAAACGGCAAAATACCGTCCTGTTAAAAAAGGGTTGAATAAAGACTAAAAGTATTATACAATAGACACGCTAACCGGTCAAGGGAAGCATCAATGGAGGTTTCACATGAAAGTAGTAGACGAAAAAGGCAAACTCTTTGGAAAAATCAATATTATCGACCTGTTGGTTATTATTCTGGTCATTGCGGCAATCGCCCTGGTGGGCTGGAAAGTGATTGGAAACCGCGGCGGTGTCATTGGCACAACCACGGGTATTACCTATGTGGCAGTAGCCCCCGAAGTAGCCCCTGAAGTGTACGAAGAAATTTGCACCTATGTCAATCGGGCAGAGGGCAAAAAAGACCAGCTCATGGCAAACGGTGACCTGCTCAATGGCTATGTGGTGGATGTCACCGCCGCTCCCCATGTGAACTACGAGCCTGATGCCGCCGGGAAAGTCACCGCCTCCATCGAGGAAGGCCCCAACGCTCGGCTGGACCTCACCTTTACCATTGAGGCCCGGGTTGCCAATGCTACATTAAATAAAATCGGCACTCAAG
>JAVXKN010000209.1:0-2184 GCA_036647315.1 Oscillospiraceae bacterium
CCCTCATTCTCCCCATCTGCGCCGCCCTCTCCGGCGGTTCCCTGCCGGTCAACGCCCAGACCTATCTGCTGGATTTGCCGGTGTGCCTCATTTTCACTGTGATTGCCATGGTACCCACCATCATCACCGGCAAGTTCCGCCGCTGGCAGGGCTTCACCCTCCTAGGCGGCTACGCCGTGTATCTGGCCATGATGGTTTCAACGCTATAAGCTTCAAAAACGGAGGATGCCATCTAGAGGGATGGCATCCTCTTTTTTTGACGATTCTCTTGACATACCTCGCCGCTCGATGTATCATGTACCTAGATTCCCGATGTATCATTCGAGGGGAGGTATTCCATGACACCCAACAAAAATTTGCTCTCCGGCAGCACCACCCTGCTGGTGCTCTCTCTCCTAGCACAGGGCGACCGATACGGCTACGAAATGATTGCCGCGCTGGACGCGAAAAGTGACCACACCTTTGCCCTCAAGGAGGGCACCCTCTACCCCATCCTTCACACGCTGGAAAAGGACGGTGCGGTACGGGCCTACGACAAGGCAGCACCCAGTGGAAAGCAGCGGCGATACTATCATTTGACCAAAAAAGGGGAAACTTTGCTCCGGGAGCAGAAAGAGGCTTGGATTTCCTTTTCCCAAACAGTGACCGCCATTGTCACTGAGGGTGCCGCCCCTGCCTTTGCCCTATGAGCGAGGTCTTTGAACGGTACTGCAACGACGTGTGCAGTCAGGTACGCTGTAAGTTTTTTCGCACCTCCATCGCGGCGGAACTGACGGCCCACTTGGAGGATCACGCCGACGGACTGATAGCGTCGGGCACTGACCCGGACGCTGCCGCAAGTGAGGCGGTAGTCGCCATGGGCGACCCCGTTTCTGTGGGCCGGGAGCTTGACCGGCTCCACTCCCCCCTGCTCTTTTGGCTGGAACGGTGCACCCGCTGGGCACTGTGGGGCGTTTTATTCCTCCTTGCGTGGGGGCTTTGTTGGCACCTAGCCGCCTCAGGTTACGGCGTAAACTCCGGTTCTCCCTACTCTGAGGAGGAGCTTGCGGCACACGCCCAACAAGATATCTTAGAGCAGATGGCGGAACTCTCCGGCGGGGTTTTGTTAGACCCCGACACCGCCTTTTCCTCTTGGTTTTCCGGCGAGGGTACCACGCTGGATCACGCCCGGCTCTTCTTTGGCGACTGCTATCTGATACCCAGCCCCGACGGTACCTACACCTTTGCCGCCCGACTCTACAATGTCTCCAAAAATCCCTTTTTGGACAGCTCTTTGGTGGGGGACTACGACAAAATATTTTCTTTTACGGACTTTTCTCAAAAGGAATACCCCATCCACTGTTTTTATGATGCCATCGCCTGCACCGGCCTCACGCCGGACATCAAATATTTAACCGTCACCTACGACTTTTTGGGCAAAAGCTGTCGCTGGCAGGTGCCGCTGAATTGGGGGGATTTGCGTGCAACGTTACCATAAAAAGCCCGTTAGCGTAGGCAGGGTTCTCCGCAATGTGGCACTCATCGCCCTCATCATTGCCGTGTATTTCGCCGTCAGCGGCGCGTCCCTTACGCCACGGATGGCACTCAGCCGCACCTTGGCGGGTGCCCATTTCGGCCCATACAGCGTGGAGGGGGAATTCACTGTGCCGGAGCTGGACTCCTCACAGAAGGACACCCGCTATTATCTGGCCCGCTGTGAGGATTACTTCTATTTGGCGGCCATTGACCGGATAGGCCTTCTCTGGCGGCAGGAGTATCCCAATCTGATTGGCCCCCTGCCCGATGGCATCTTCACTTGGCAGGTTGACTACCACCCCTACGCCAAAGGAAAACCCAGCGGCGGAAATTCCATCCTGTATGTGGACTACGGCACCTCCTGCGCCTGGCTGGTCCGCACCACCCGCCCTGAGATAGCCCGGGTGGAGGTCACGGAGCACCGAGACTATGAAATTTTCGCCGACGACGCAGTCTGCCCCGCAATGTCCCTTGGAAACGGCCTGTGGCTAGTCACCAGCGTCCGCCCGCTCCCCGATGAAATCACCGAGGAAGATGACTTTAACCACATGCCCACCCTGACCCTCACAGGGGTAACGTGCTACGACAAGGGCGGCGCGGTGGTTGACGGAAGGCGGTGAGGACGGGGTGTTACGGATTGCCACACCATGCCGCGGCATGGTTCGCAAT
>JAVXKN010000210.1:0-2177 GCA_036647315.1 Oscillospiraceae bacterium
TGGACGTGCTGGATGAAACCGCCCGCCGGTGCGGTGCAGTCAATACAGCTTGTATAAAAAATGGCAAATTATACGGATATAACACGGATGGCGGGGGTTTTTGTCGCGCTTTGGCCCAGATGGGGATGACACCCGCCGGAAAGCGGATTGTCCTGCTGGGTGCCGGCGGTGCCGCCAAATCGGTGGCACTGGCCCTCTGCGAGGGCGGTGCCGCCCACATCACCGTCTGTAACCGCACCCCGGAGCGTGCCAGAGCTCTGGCGAGCTGCAACGATATTATGTCAACTGAAACCATGGAGCCGGAGGCACTCAAACGGGCGGTTTCCCACTGCGATTTGCTGGTGAATTGCACCAGTTTAGGGATGGCGGGGGGCGGCGGTCAGTTTGAGAGCCTGGACTTTTTGGAGGCTCTCCCGGAGGGTGCCCCTGTGTGCGACCTCATCTACCATCCCCCTGAAACCGCCCTTTTGTCCGCCGCCGGCGCACTGGGCCACCCCACCATGAACGGCCTGCCGCTGCTGCTGAACCAGGCGATTTTGTCCTTGGAGCATTTTTTGGACAGAGAGCTGGACGGGGAAAAGCTGCTGAAACTTTTATATACAGAAGTGGATTAGCAGCAAGAATATTTGCATAAATGAAAAGATGGACAAGTCTCTGAGGAACGGCAGATATCTGAAGTGCAGTCAAAACAGCGCAAAAAACCCGTCAGCCCTTCTCGTCGGAAGGACTGGCGGGTTTTTGTTTTGCAGTGTCATGACGGAGGCGGTTTGAAGCGCGTGGCTTACAGCGGCGAGTGCCGTTTGCGAAACTGCAAAGGAGTTTGGCCGGTGGTGTTTTTGAATACCACAAAAAAGTATTTCGGATTGCCAAAGCCTACGGCGGCGGCCACAGCCTCCACAGTGAGGTCAGTGGACAGGAGCAGGCGGCTGGCATTTTCTACGCGCACTCGATTCATGTATTCCCCGATGGACTGGCCCAGACTTTCCCGAAACAATCTGCCCAGATAAGCACCGCTCATGCCCATCTCGTCGGCAATGCGAGGTGGTGACAGGTCGGGGTTTTCGTAGCCAACATCAATGCGGTGCGCCACTTGGGCGGCAATGTCACTCAGCCGGCGGCGGCGATGGTCGATGCTGCACTGACAGATACGGCAGAAAAACAAGTCAAATCGGGCGGTGAGTGCGCCCACATCCTCCAAATCTGTCCAAAATTCCGGGGAGAGGATGGGCTCTGTGGGTTGCAGCTGCTCAGAGAGCAGCTCCTGCAGAAGGTGTGCAACACGATTGAAGGCAAAGCGTTGGTCTCGAAAGGAATCGCCGCGAATGCCGGTCAGAAGGGCTTGCCACAGTGCCCGGCCCTCCTCTAATTCGCCGTTTCGTAAAGTGGAAATCAGGGCGGCAAGCTGCTTTTCCGACAGGCTGCTGTGGGTGGTTCTGGGGGCAAAATGCGCCTCAGAGAGCAGCTGCTGGCCGGGATACCAAAATCGCAAATGCTGCAGTTCCCGCAGAGTGGCATAGGAGGTGGGGAGGAGCGCGGTGCCGGTGAGCGGAACGCTGCGGTAACATCGGCAGTGGGCGTGAGCCGCCAGAGCACCGCACAGCTCAATCACGTCCGATTCCGGGAGACCGGGAATGAGTGCCACTTCGTTGCCGTCCTCATGGCGGAGCAGAGCGGCGGGGCAGGTGGTCAAAATCATTGCTCGGGCGGGTGCCGGATGGGCACATTCCATGACCAAAAGGGTCAGCGGCGGTTCAGGAATACGCTCCAGAGGCACAGGCCTGCCCTCCAGCAAGTCAATGAGCAGATGAGACTGCTGATAGTGCAGAGAATCCCGCACCAGCGAGGTGATTTGCGCCTCCGGCTGGTCGGCGTAGTCACCCACCCGCTGCAGTGCCAGCCGTATTTTGTGAAAGGGTACATAGAGGAAAACCAGAGTGGCGGTGCAGGCGATCACCAGCAGCATCATCGCTAGGGTGAGGCAGGCAGCCAAGCCGTTACGCAGTTGTAAAAGCCCCGGCAAACACTCGGACAGGGGGAGAATCCGTAAGCAGTACCAGCCGTTGGATTCCAACTGGGAGAAATGGCAGACCAGCTGTACGCCGTCATATCTGCGCAGCAGGTAGCCGGCCTCCTCGAAACTAGCCTCCTCAAAGCTGGCCTCACCGCGGAAAAAATCG
>JAVXKN010000211.1:0-2170 GCA_036647315.1 Oscillospiraceae bacterium
CTACCCCGTGGAATACAAGCGGGGCAAGCCCAAAGAGCACAACGCCGACGAGCTGCAGCTCTGCTGTCAGGCCATGTGTTTGGAGGAGATGCTGGCAGCGGTCATCCCGGAGGGTGCGCTGTTTTATGGCGAAACCCGGCGGCGATTGACGGTGCTTTTTACGTCGGAATTGCGAGAAACAGTGAGGGCGGATTTGGCGGAGATGCACGATTTATATGCCCGTCGCCACACCCCAAAAGTCAGGCCCACCAAGGCCTGTGGCAACTGCTCGCTTAGCGAAGTCTGTCTGTCCAAACTCGCAAAAGCCCCAGCGGTAGCCGACTATTTGCGTCAGCGGTGGGAGGAGACGCTATGAGACATTTACTGAACACCTTGTTCGTCACCACCGAGAGTGCTTACCTGACCTTGGATGGTGAAAACGTGGTCATCAAAAACGAGGGGGAAGAGTTAGGGCGGCTGCCGCTCCACACCTTGGAGAGCATTTTTTCCTTCACTTACGCCGGCGCAAGTCCCGCCCTCATGGGTGCCTGTGCCCGGCGGGATGTGTCACTGTCCTTCCTCACCCCCACCGGAAAATTCTTGGCACGGAGCTGTGGCGCAAGTCAGGGCAATGTGCTTCTCCGCCGCACCCAGTACCGGGTGGCGGACCAGGAAGCAGTGGCCTGCCGGGTGGCCCGGAATTTCATCTTCGGCAAGGTCTATAACTGCCGCTGGGTCATTGAACGCACCTTGAGAGACCATGCTCTGCGGGTGAACGAAGCTGCACTGCACGAGGCATCACAAAAACTCCATGATGCGTTGCCCGCCATCGCAACCGCGGAAACTCCGGGTGAACTATTGGGCTTGGAGGGCGCGGCTGCCACGGTGTATTTCGGCGTATTTGATGACCTACTGCTCAACCAAAAGGAGTCCTTTTTCTTTCATGGACGCAACCGCCGCCCCCCGCTGGACAATGTGAACGCCCTGTTGTCCTTTACCTATACCCTCCTAGCCAGCGACTGCGCGGCGGCACTGGAAGCAGTGGGTCTGGACAGCTATGTGGGCTTTTTTCACCGTGACCGCCCGGGGCGCACCTCCCTGGCACTGGATTTGATGGAGGAGCTGCGGCCCTGTTTGGCAGACCGCTTTGTCCTCACCCTCATCAATACCAAAGCACTGACACCGGCAGATTTTATCTGTCGTGAGAGCGGGGCAGTGGTGCTGACGGACAGTGCCCGGCGGACACTTCTCAAGGCGTGGCAAGCCCATAAGCAGGAGCTCATTACCCACCCCTATTTAGACGAAAAGATGCCATGGGGGCTGGTACCCTATGTGCAGGCACTGCTTCTGGCGCGGTACTTGCGGGACGATTTGGACGGCTATCCGCCGTTTATGTGGAAGTAGGCGTACCATGCTTTTACTCATTACTTATGACGTGAATACAGAGGACACCGCCGGCCGGAAACGCTTGCGGCAGATTGCCAAGCAGTGCGTCAACTATGGCCAGCGGGTGCAGAATTCGGTATTTGAGTGTCTGGTGGATGCCGCCCAGTATCGGGCGTTGCAGCACAAATTAGTCACCATTATGGACGGCGAAAAGGACAGCCTGCGGTTTTATAATTTGGGTGTCCACTACGAAACTAAGGTGGAGCACTTCGGCACCAAACCGTCCTATCCGGCAGAGGGATTTTTGGAATTGTAGGAAAGGTGCGAAAGGGGAGCACTCATGAAAACACGGCATCCTTCGCACCAAAAATAAGCGGAGTTTTTGAGCAATATCTCGCGCCAATGGAGTTGAAGAGTAGAATAGACACAACAATTCCCATTGGCTTGTGCAGGTTGGACAAGAGAGCACCAAGTATTTTGTCCAATTCTGCTGTCGCCCCCTCACGGGGGCGTGAGTTGAAATACCATGGTCACAAAACACGGCGCAAAATATTTGAGTCGCCCCCTCACGGGGGCGTGAGTTGAAATTCCTCAGCAAGAATAGGTTCCCCGCAGGCGATGGTGGTCGCCCCCTCACGGGGGCGTGAGTTGAAATAAGGGCAAATCGAGCGGGCCAACCGCAACTACGACAGTCGCCCCCTCACGGGGGCGTGAGTTGAAATCCGGCTGAAAACGCAGCTCCTGAAAGTCCGTCACGTCGCCCCCTCACGGGGGCGTGAGTTGAAATCACCATCGTGGATCCCGT
>JAVXKN010000212.1:0-2162 GCA_036647315.1 Oscillospiraceae bacterium
TTTTTTCTCTTGCTATTCAGACGTTTCTCGCCCGAAAAAGTTCCCATCTGCCAGTAATACTTTTCGCAGGGTACCTCGGGCACGGGCAATGCGGGACTTGACCGTCCCCTCTTCCAGCTCTAAAAGCTCCCCGATTTCGCCGTAGGAAAGCCCCTCCAGTTCCCGCAGTACCAGCACTTTTCTGTGCTCCTCGGAGAGCTGGGACAGCCCACGGGCCACCGCCTCGCGGAGTTCCTTTTTTTCCAACTCGCCTTGGGGTGTAAAGCGGGTGTCCGGCAGGTCCAGCTGGCGGCCGTCCTCCTGCCCGTCCTCGTCCAATGGGACGGTGATGGAGAGGCTACTTCGCCGCTTTTCACGGCGGAGAAAGTCGATGCAGACGTTGCTGGCCAGTCGGTAGAGCCAGGTGCCCAGACTGCTCTCCCCGTGGAACCCGGACAGACCGCGCCAGGCCTTGAAAAAGGTCTCTTGGGTCAGCTCCTCGGCATCGGGGCGGGAATTTGTCAGCCGCAGGGTGAGACTGAAAATTTTACCCTGATAGTGTTCCATCAAAAGGGCGAAGGCATCCTGATCGCCGTTTTGTGCTTTTGCGATGATTTTCTGCTCGTCCTCCACAGTCTCACCTCCCGTCTGTTTTTCTAAAAATCAGGGGTCTGTCAGCTCACGCTGAATTCCGCGGGTAATCCGCTCCACCTCTTTGGCCTCGGTGACGGAGCAGATTTGCTCTTTCCAGTAGCTGGCGTATGGAATCCCTTTGAGATACCAAGAATAGTATTTGCGAACCTCTAAGCAGGCGATTTTTTCGCCCTTTTCCTCTGCTGAGATGCAAAACTGCCGATAGGCCAGCTCCATCCGCTCTTTGAGGGGGGGGAGCGCGGGAATGGGCTCCCCTGCCAGTGCCGCTCGACACTCTGCAAAAAGCCATGGGTTTCCGAAAGCACCCCTGCCAATCATGGCCATATCCGCGCCGGTATGGCGGAGAATCCGCACCGCGTCTGCGGGCGTAAAAATGTCGCCGTTAGCCAGTACAGGGACGGAGACCGCCTCTTTGACGCTGCGGATTGCGTCCCAATCGGCGGTGCCGGAATACTGCTGGGCCCGGGTTCTGCCGTGGATGGCGATGGCGGCGGCACCGGCATCCTCCATCCGTTTGGCAAACTCCACGCAGTTGACGTTTCCCTTGTCCCAGCCCTTGCGGATTTTCACGGTGACGGGTACGCCGCCACCGCCACGGACGACGGCTTTCACTACCTCCGCCGCCTTTTCCGGCTCCAACATCAGCCCGGAACCCTCGCCGTTTTTTGCCACCTTGGGGACGGGGCAGCCCATGTTAATGTCAATGATATCCGCGCCGGAATACTCCAGTGCCAACGCCGCGCCCCGCTCCATGCAGTCTAAATCGCTGCCAAAAATCTGAATGGCGGCGGGGTGCTCGTTCTCACCCAGTTTGAGGAGGGGGATGGACTTTTTGTCCTGATAGCACAGTGCCTTGGCACTAACCATTTCCGTGACGGTATAGCCCGCGCCCAGCTCACGGCACAGCGTGCGAAAGGCCAGGTCTGTAACCCCCGCCATCGGTGCCAGTGCTAGGCGTGATTCGATTGTAATATTCCCAATTTTCACGGCAGTCTCCCATTTT
Organism: Oscillospiraceae bacterium; assembly: GCA_036647315.1. Taxonomy (GTDB): domain Bacteria; phylum Bacillota; class Clostridia; order Oscillospirales; family Oscillospiraceae; genus JAVXKN01. The sequence continues at coordinate 1,637 of JAVXKN010000212.1, forward strand.
TCGATATTGTTTATCATAACATAAAGCGGGGATTGTGGCAAGAGAAAGCGGGAGGACGGCTGCTGCCGCAGGGGACATTGGGTTTGTCCTTAAAAGGACGGGAATACGTCTGCTGCCGCAGGGGCCTCCCTTTCCCGCGAGGGAAAGGGAGAAAAGGTCGTCAGGGCTTCGGCCCTGAACCGGGGGTTTACTCGGCGTAAACGCCACAACATGCAAACCTTTGGATTCAGACCCCTTTGATAAGTCCTCCCGCTGATACGCCCTTAGCTTCGCGGCGGGCTCTGGGTGGTGCCACCCTACGGCGGGACGAGGGCGTTCCTTTATTGTGTACAAAGCAGACGGCAGTCTTGAAGTACTGGTACTACCTGAAAATCGGCAGATGACCTGACAGATTTTCCAACAGGGTGCTTGCACCACACAAAGCCCCCGAGTCCAGAGGCCGCGGCCTCTGGTCGCCTTTGCTGACTTTCCCCGACGGGAAAGCCAGGCCCGCGCGGCAGCGCACGTTCTCCGTCCTTTTAAGGAC
>JAVXKN010000213.1:0-2148 GCA_036647315.1 Oscillospiraceae bacterium
GCCAACCTCCGCTTTTTTGCGTTGTTCAAAACGCGGACGGTGGAGGACACCAACAGCACCCCCACGGCGATGGAGCCGGAGAAGCCGAAGGTGTGCATCAGAGTTTGGGCGAACAGGTCGGTCTGGCCCAGAATGGCGTATTCCATGGAATAATAGATGCCGCTACCGGGGACCAGCGGGAAAAACGCCACCAGCAGGTAGGCGGTGACGGGGTACTTCCGCACCCGCGCCATAATTTCCGACCAGGCGGAAATGAACAGTCCGGCGATAAAGGCCTGAATCAAATCGTTGTGGAACACGCAGCCGGACAGCAGGTAGCACAGCCACCCCAGCCCGCCGCCCAAGGCGCAGATGAAGATGCCGGGGCCGTGGATATTAAAGACGATGGCAAAGCCGATACAGGCGAGAAACGCCCATAGGCAGGGGAGGACAAAGTCGGTGAGGATGGTCATAGCATGCCACCTCCCCACCACTGACTAAAAGTGAGGGCAAGGCCGGTGCCCAACGCGATGGCGGCGGCCACCAGAAGTGCCTCCCCCAATTTGGCGATGCCGGAGATGAGGTCGCCCTCCATAATGTCACGGATGGCGTTGGTCATCGCCACGCCGGGCACCAGAATCATCAGCGCGCCGATGGTGATGAAGTCCACATTTTTGCCCAGCCCTACGGTGGTGAACAAAAGAGCCAGCAAGGCGGAAACCGCGCCGCCGGCAAGGGTTTTGAAGAACAGGTTGGCCCCTAAACGGTTGAAAAACGTGAGGCACAGCCCGATGGCTACGCCGCAGATGCCGCCGCAAAGTCCGTCCTGCCAGCCCCCGCCCCAAAAGAGGGAGAAGAACCCCGCGCCGATAAAATAGGCGCAGAGGAGGACCCACAGGGGGTATTTGGGGGCGGTGTGCCACAGCTCGTCCAAGGCTTTCCGTGCGTCGGCAAAGTCCGGCGTTTCGCTGCAAAGCTTGCGGCAGAGGCTGTTCAGAGCCTCAATGCGGTAGAGGTCGGTGCCGTGGTGGGGGATGCGCCGCACCCGGGTCATGGCGTGGCCCTTGGGGGTGGAAAGGCTCACCGTGAGGCAGTTGGGGATGGCGAAAACCTCCCCGGTGGGGATGCCGTAGGCGGCCAAAAGCCGGGTCACCGATTCCTCTACCCGGTAAATTTCCGCGCCGGACAGCTCCAGACGAAAGCCCACCTCGGTGACCAAATCTAAAAGCGCGTCGTAGTCCATGGGTGAGCCTCCTTTCTCCTGTAGCACATTGTCATAGAATACACGGTTTTCGGCGAAAAAGCAAGGAAAACAGCGCAATATTCATGAAATTGTAAACACTGTAAACGATTTGTAACGTTATGCCCGGCGATAGACGGAAACGCCGTTTTTGATGGTTTCCAGCAGGTTGATTTCCCCGATTTCTGCGGGGGGAACGGTGAGGGGATTGCCGCTTAAAATCACAAAATCCGCGTTTTTACCCGGCTTGATGCTCCCCTTGCTGCCCTCCTCGCCGTACTGATAGGCGGCGTTTATGGTGACGGCGCGCAGTGCCTCCAAGGGGGAAATCCGCTCCGTTTCTCCCAATAAAACCCCGGATTTCGTGCGGCGATTCACGGCGCAGGAGACAGTTTCCAGCATGTCCGGCTCAATGACCGGCGCGTCCTGATGGAAGGTGAAGGTGACTCCGGCATCCAACGCCGAGCGGGCGGGGGAGATGAATTGGGCCCGGTCAAACCCGAAATTTTTCTCGTGAATGTCCCCCCAGTGGAGGATGTGGGCCACGAAAAACGAGGGGATCATGCCCAGTGTCGCCACCTGTGCCAGCTGGTCACGGCCCAGCAGCTGGGCGTGAATCATCACGGGCTTTAGGTCTTTCATATGGGGGTTTTCGGCGGCAACTTGACCCACAGCGTTCAGATATTGTGCGGCGGCAGCGTCGCCGTTGCAGTGGGCGAGAATCTGAATGTCCTCCGCCGCCGCAGTGCGGACGGCGTTCAGCACCGCCTCGTCCGTCATGGTGCCGTAGCCAAAGGTGCCGTCCACATAGGGGGTGCGCATCCAGGCGGTTTTCACCTGAGGGGACCCGTCCAAAAAGATTTTGTAGCCCCCGATTTTGAAGTGGTGGTGGTACTGCTTATAGGACTGGGGCAGGGCTTTTTTCAGAG
>JAVXKN010000214.1:0-2139 GCA_036647315.1 Oscillospiraceae bacterium
TGTGAACTACTTCAAAATTCTCATCACCAACGTGCCCCTGTCCATCTCCGAGCTGGGACTTGCCTCACGGGTGGGCAACATCGCCGCCCTCAACGCCGACTCCATCACCTTCTCCCGGAACAGCGTTTTGGCAATTTTGATGACACTTTTGTGGCTGGGAATTCTGTTTTTTCTCCAAAAACCCCTGCGCATCAAGTGGCTTATGAGCCTGATTCCCGGGGGGATCTTTGCCCTCCTCTTTCTGCTGGTCATGGTGGTATTCCCGGAGCAGCTGATTTTTAAGCCGCTGGGCGCCTCCCTCACGGTTACCATGAGCCAGTCCCGGGCCAATACAGCCTGCGGCGAGGCGCTGGGGCTGTGGCGTGGGCTTCTCTTTCACCAGACGGCGCTCCCTGCGGAGGACTTCTCCGAGGAGGCGATGGCGGCAGATTTGGAGGAGATGAAGCAAATTATCGCGGCGGATGCCGCCGCAAACCCGGCGGAAAAGAAGACCGCACCCGGGGTAAAGCCCAATGTGATTCTGCTCCTCTCCGAGTCCTTTTTCGACGTGACAAAGCTGCCGGGGGTGACCTACGAGGGTGACCCTCTGCGGAATTTCCACGCCCTGCAGGAGGAGTCGGTGTCCGGGACTTTTCACACCCGCACGCTGGGCTACGGCACCTGCAACATCGAGCTGGAAATCCTCACCGGAGTGAATTCCGCCCTCTTTGCTCAGCCCACCAACCTCTATTATCAGGACGGGGAGACGCTGGCAAAATTTTCGCCCATCCCCCAGATTTTGCAGGATAACGGCTACTACACCGCCATGATGCACACCTTTAACGACCAGATTTACCACCGTACCCCCTTCTTTTCCGGCATGGGGTTTGACGATTTATACTTCTCCGGCGACTTTGCCGGCATTGACCCCCAGGCCGCCGCCGCGCCGGATTATTACGCCTATTTAGAGACCAAATTAAGCGGCGGCGCCTATTCCGACGCCTATCTCTCCGACCTTATCACCATGCGGTACGAGCAAAAAAAGGACGAAGGCCCTGTGTTCCTCTACGGCATCTCCATGGAAAACCACTCCCCGTACAGCGACCAGAAATACATGGGAACGTACGAATTTCCTCTGACCGCCCCCGCCCTGACCCCCGAGGCGCAGGGCGCTCTTTCCGCTGTCACCCAAGGGGTTGCCAACGCCGACGCCGCCCTGCGGCAGCTGACGGACTACTTCTCCCAGCAGGAGGAGCCCACCATCATCGTCTTTTTCGGGGACCATCGCCCGGGGCTGGGCATGACGGACAACACCTCGATTTACAGCCAGCTGGGCCTGTGTACAAGCGCCAAGGCGGGGGAGTGGACAGCGGAGGAAATCAGCAGTCTCTACTCCACCGACTACCTTATCTGGTCCAACGATAAGACCCTTTTGCCCCAAGAGCCGGGCACTCGCCGAGACACCAGCTCCAACTTTTTAGGTCTGGATTTGCTGGACGCCACCGGCGTGGAGGAGCCGCTTTTCTGGCAATATCTCCGCCCCCTGTCCCGCAATACCGCCATCTACACCGACGAATACTACCTCCCGAAAACCGGTGACGCCACCTTCTCCCACACCCTGTCACCGGAGGAAAACCACCGGTACGACCTGATGCGCCGTGCCCTTTACGATGGCTATTTCGGCAAAATGTACCTCACCGAGGCACTGGCTGACCACAGCTGACGCCCCGAATTTTAGCGCGAGAAAGGAAGATTTTATGGATTACCACCAGCTCCACATCACAGCCGCCAAAGGACGGCTCCTGGCCATGGAGGCGGTACATACCGCGGCCTCCGGCCACATCGGCGGTTCCCTCTCCGCCATGGATATCCTCGTCGCCCTCTATTTTAGCGTCATGCACATCGACCCGAAAAACCCTGCCGACCCCGACCGTGACCGGTTCGTCCTCTCCAAGGGCCACTGCACCCCCGCCCTCTACCCGGTTTTGGCACTCCGTGGCTATTTCCCGGAGAGCGACTTGGCCCTGTTCCGCAGCATCAAAGGCCACCTGTCCGGCCACCCGGACATGACCCATGTAAAAGGCGTTGATATGTCCACCGGCTCGCTGGGTCAGGGCATTTCCGCCGCCGTGGGCATGGCACTGGCCGCCAAACTCGACC
>JAVXKN010000215.1:0-2136 GCA_036647315.1 Oscillospiraceae bacterium
CGGCATCGTAGGCGACAATGTTGGCTCCGCTGACAGAATAGGCAGGGTTTTGCAGGGTCAAGGTGTCCTCTACATAAAGTTCACCGCCGGGTGAATAGAGGCGGAATCCGCTGGTAGACGCGCTGAATAAATCCCCGCCCGCCGAGGAAAAGGCGGCATTTACTCCGCCCTCATAGGGAAAGGGTGCGGTGGCACCGGCCGCGTCTTGAGTGGTGGTGCGGTAGGTGAAAAATCGGCGGAGTGCGTCAAAATTCAGCTTGTCACGGTTGGCAACCACGCCCACCGCGCCTGCCATTAAACCCACCGTCACCAAAAAAGCCAGAAACCGATAAAATCGGTTGGGCTTTTTCGGCTCCTTTTTCTCTTTTTTGACTTCATGAATCATAAAACAGCCTCATCGTACCATAATTTTGTCATGTAAAGCCCGCCTGCGGGGACGGTAGGTCCGGCGGCGGTGCGGTCTTTTGCCGCCAAAATGGCGGGCAAATCCTCCGGTTTCAGCTTGCCTTCGGCGGCGTAAACAATAGTTCCCACCATAGCCCTTACCATATTATAGAGAAAGCCGTTGGCGCAGACCTTACATTCAATCAAATCGCCCTCCCGCTTCACGTCAAAGTAGTAAACCGTGCGGACGGTGGTTTTTGTAGGGGTGCCCACCGAGCGGACGGCGGCAAAATCGTGGGTGCCTACCAAGTAGGAGGCCGCCTCCTGCATAATGCCCTCGTCCAGCCGTTTGGGATAAAACCAGGCCCTATCCACGAAAAAGGCGTTGCGAATTTGAGAATTGTAAATGCGGTAGGTGTATTCCTTGCGGTGGCAGGAGCCGATGGCGTTAAAGTCCTCAGGCACCTGGGTGGCTTTGACTACCACAATGTCGTCGGGCAGCCGAGAATTCACCGCCAGAGGAATCCGCTCACAGGGGATGGTGGAGTCCGTGTGGAAGTTTGCGATGTACTGCTCCGCATGAACCCCTGCGTCCGTGCGCCCCGCCCCCACCACCTTTACCGGGTGGCACAGGATGGTAGCCAGGGCGTGCTCCAGTGTCTCCGCCACGGTGGCGGCGTTCTTTTGCACCTGCCAGCCATGGTAGTTGGTGCCCACATACATTAATTGTAGCGCAATATTTCTCATCATACCTTAAGCCCACATTATTTTTCTCTTAAATTTGCGGAATTTGTCAAATACCAAAATGCCGCAGCAGCCAGATGCCCACGCAGAGGAGCAGGGTTACGAAAAGGGTTACAAAGTCAAACCAACGGAATTTCAGCTGACGCATCCGTGTGCGGCCATCGCCGCCGTGGTAACAGCGGCATTCCATAGCGATTGCCAATTCGTCAGCCCGACGAAAGGCGGAGATAAAGAGGGGCACTAGGAGGGGCACCAACGCCTTAGCCTTTTGAATCAGATTGCCGGTGTCGAAGTCGGCACCGCGGGCCCGCTGGGCGGACATGATTTTGTCTGTCTCCTCAATGAGTGTGGGGATAAATCGCAGTGCAATCGACATCATCATTGCCAATTCGTGGACGGGCAGTTTAATCTTTTTCAGCGGGTTTAGAAGCTTTTCCAGTCCGTCAGTGAGGAGAATAGGGGAGGTGGTGTAGGTGAGTAAAAAGGTGCAGGTAATGAGCATCACAATGCGGAGAATCATATAAATCGCGGACCAAATGCCGGAGGGGTAGATGGTGAAAATCCAAAAGGACACCAGTGGCACCTCAACGGAGGCAGCCGGTGTGTAAAAAACGTTCAAAATGCCGGTGAAGATGACGATGAACAGTACCGGCTTTAAGCCTCGCAAAATGGTGGTGATTTTAATGCGGGAGAGGGCGATGCTCGCTGCCAACGCTAGGAGCAAAATGCCGTAGGCGATAGGTCCTTTGGCCATAAAAAGAGCCACAATGTAGAGGACGGTGAACAGCAGTTTGGTGCGGGGGTCCAGACGGTGGATAATGGTGTCACCAGGGAAAAACTGCCCTAGGGTAATGTCCTTCAGAGCCATTTACTTCGCCCCCTTTCCCAGCTTGGCAAGAACGGCTTCCCGTGCCTGCTGGGTGGTGTAGACGGAGGGGTCGATGTCCACGCCCATGGCGCGGAGCCGGTGGAACACTCGGGTAATTTGGGGGACACCCAACCCCATGG
>JAVXKN010000216.1:0-2121 GCA_036647315.1 Oscillospiraceae bacterium
GTTTCACAAAGGAAAATTTGAAACGGTAAATTTGCTGTTAGATGTGGAAACTCTAAAGCGGATACTCAAAAAGTAGGAACACATTGAGACCTTCTCGCCGATGAACAAGAGTCGATGATTGACAAGTACCTTGACCGGGGGGAAGTATTTGCGCTATACTAACAATATTCAGTCAGAACAGAAAAGGAAGCGGTTTTTGTGATTTATGATTTGGTGGAAAACAGCGCGCGGTATGACGGGGTGAGCCCCAATTTGAAAAAGGCCCTCCAATTTCTCCGTGAAACGGACTTTTCAGCCCTCCCCGACGGACGGCAGGAGATTGACGGCGACCGGGTTTTCGCCAATATTATGACCTTCCAAACCCGGGCGGAAAACGACACGCCCGAGGGCCACCGTGACTATATCGACGTGCAATACCCCATTTCCGGGACAGAATATATCAGTGTGGGCCAGCTGCGGGACGCTACCGAAACCGTGGAATCCCACCCCGAGCGGGACATTTGGCTCTACCACGCCCCCACGGAAAACATCACCATCGGGGAGGGCCGCTTTGTGGCGGTGTTCCCCAACGATATTCACGCCCCCGGCATCGCAATCGGGAATCCCGCCACCGTCCGCAAGTGCGTGGTAAAAGTGCGGGTATAGCTTCCCATCGGGAAGCAGAAGGGAAGCGTCGCGCGGATGCTCAATATTGTTCTCCTAGGTCTGGTTAGCTTTTTCTCCGATTTTTCCTCCGAAATGGTCTACCCCATGATTCCCCTCTACCTGACGGCGGCCTTTGGTGCCACCCCCGCCCTCATCGGCATCATCGAGGGCATCGCCGAGAGCGTGGCAAGCCTCCTCAAGGTCTTTAGCGGGTATATTACCGACAAATACCGCAAGAAAAAGCCCATCGCCTTTTTCGGGTACGCCACGGGCCTACTCTACAAAATCGCCCTGCTGGTGGCGGGGTCTTGGGGCGGCATTTTGGCGGCCCGGGTCATCGACCGCATGGGCAAGGGCGTTCGCACCGCCCCCCGGGATGTGCTGGTCAGCGAAAGTGCCGACGGGGACAAGATGGGCAAGGCCTTCGGCATCCATAAGGCACTGGATATGGCGGGCTCCGCCGCCGGCATTTTGGTGGCCTACCTGCTGATGACCGGCGGCGTGCAGGACTACAAAAAGCTCTTTTTATTCTCCATGATTCCGGCGGTGTTCGGGCTTATCGCCCTGCTTTTCGTCAAGGAAAAAAAGCAGGAACGGCTGGATATTTGCCGGGAACCCTTTTGGAAAAACAGGAAGAAGCTGGACGGCAATTTGAAACTCTACCTCTGCGTCACGGCGATTTTCACCCTGGGGAACTCCTCCAACGCCTTCCTCCTCCTCCGTGCCAAGGACGTGGGCTTTACTGATACCAGCGTGGTGCTCCTCTATCTGGCCTACAACCTGACGGCGGCAGTGCTGTCCATCCCCTTTGGCAGGCTCTCCGACAAAATCGGGCGGAAAAAGGTGCTGGTGGGGGGCTATCTGGCCTTTTCTCTGGTGTATTTCGGCTTCGCCTACGCAAAAAATGCGGGGATGATGGTAGGGGTTTTCATTCTCTACGGCTTTTACACCGCCATGGTGGCGGGGGCGGAGCGGGCACTGATTACCGAAATTGCGCCCCCCGACCTGCGGGGCACCATGCTGGGCCTTCAGGCCACGGTGGCAGGTATCGCCCTCCTGCCCGCCAGCGTCATCGCCGGCTTCCTGTGGGACAATTTGGGCCCCCGGGCACCCTTTTTGTTCGGCGCAGCCCTCTCCGCCGTCGCCGCCGTCCTTTTGATGGTGCTGCTGGGGAGAAAGCGGGAGTGCGCGGCGTGAGAAATGACGGGGACGGATTGCCACACCATCGTGCGCGATGGCTCGCAATGACACCATCGTGAGGCGGTACAGCATAAAAAAAGGAGCACCACATTTGTGGTGCTCCTTTTCGTTGTAAAACGATTACAGGGTGGCGGCGATGAGACCCTTATGGTCTAACTTTGCCAGTTTCGCAACGTGGGCAACGTCTAGGCCCATGGCCTTTGCCAGAGAGGTGCCGTAGTTCACGTCCGCCAGATAGCAGTGGGTCGTGTGGCGATACTTGACGTTCTCGGTGAC
>JAVXKN010000217.1:0-2112 GCA_036647315.1 Oscillospiraceae bacterium
TCTTTGGCGGGGGCAAACAAAAAGTTCACCAAGAGGAACAGGAGCAGGGACCAGAGAACGATGGACAGAAGACCCACCACGTTCTTTTTTTTGTTCCCGTTACCGCTGGAATTGTTGTTGGGATTCAAGGATTTCTCCTCCTTTATACGATAGCTATCATCCCCCGGATTGCAGAGGATACCTTAATATAGCACAAACAATCTGAATATACAAGAAATCCCCCGTGAACTTTCTGTAAATGCATTGTCTGTGCAATCGGTCTGTGGTATAATCTATCATAATGCCCGCAGAAGCGTTCAAGGCTCGCGGCAATGGAGGAAAACAGTTTATGATAGAGCGACACGACCGCACCCCCGACACCCTAGAGGACGCCATTGCCGACGGCATCATTGAGGGCAGAAACGCCGTCATTGAAGCCCTGCGAGCGGGTACCAATATCGACAAAATCTACATCGCCCGTGGCGAGACCGACGGCACCCTGGGCCACATTGCCAGCAAGGCCCGTGAATCGGGGGTTGTGGTGGTGGAGGCCGACCGCCGCAAGCTGGACGGCATGAGCCGCACCCACGCCCATCAGGGCGTTATCGCCATCGCCGCCATCCGTGAATACGTCGAGGTAGAGGACATTTTGCAGATTGCCAAAGACCGGGGGGAGGCCCCCCTCATCGTGGTCTGCGACGAGCTCTCCGACCCCCATAATCTGGGCGCGGTCATCCGCACCGCCGAGTGCGCCGGTGCCCACGGGATTATCATCCCCAAGCGCCGCTCCGCCGGCCTCACCGCCATCGTGGCGAAAACCTCCGCCGGCGCGGTGGCCCACATCGCCGTGGCCCGGGTGCCCAATCTGCCCACCGTCCTCAAGGATCTCAAGGGCATGGGCATGTGGATTTACGGCGCGGAGGCAAACGGCACCACCCCCCTCTACGAGACGGATTTGAAGGGCCCCACCGCCATCGTCATCGGTAGCGAGGGCTCCGGCATGGGCCGTCTGGTGACGGAAAACTGCGACTTCAAGGTAGCCATCCCCATGCGGGGCAAATTAAATTCGCTAAACGCCAGTGCCGCCGCCGCCATCATGCTCTATGAGGTTGTGCGCCAGCGGTCTCTCTAAATTTTGAACGTCCGGGTGGGTGCTGTATGGCAGAAAACAAAGAAAAACTGAATAGCGGCACGCCCACCGTGGACGAAATTCTGTCGGAATTCGCCACCGTGCCCCCGGCTACCCCGGCAACTGCCGAAGAAGCAGCCGTTGCGGAACCGCCTGTGGCGGAAACTCCGACGGAAACCCCGGCGGTAGCACCAATTCCCCAGTCGGAGACACCGCCCCAGTCGGGCCCCAAACCGGCAAAGGCACCGGCGAAAAAGACCGTCAAAAAACCGGCAAAGGCCGCTCCAAAGGCACCTGCAAAGGGACACGTTAAGCCGTCGGAAAACAAGGTGATTGAATTCCCCGAGGAGGACCGCTCTTTGGGCGGGAAACTCACCCGCATTTTGGAAAAGGCCGACGATTACGCGGACCAGATGTTCGCGGAGGAGGTCCCGGACCCGGAGCTGAAGAAAAAAGAGGCTCTGCTCCCCGGCGTGGACTGGGAGGACACCGGGGTGGTGGAAAACCACCCCCATCGCCCCCGCCGTGCGGTGATTCCCGCGCCGGATATCCCCCCCGCCGAGCTTGCCAAGCGGTACAATCGGGGGCAAAAGCTGCTGTGGAGCCGAACGCTCCTCTGTCTGCCCGTGGCCCTGTGCCTGCTGTATCTGACCTTGACAGCGGAATTTCCGCTCTACCTGCCGCCGGTGCTGGCGGCCTCCTTTCAGCTACAAACTTACTGTGCCCTAATTTTATTGGGCATTGTGGGGCTGTTGGGTTGTGATTTGTTATTTGTGGGTCTGGTGAATATTTTTCGCCTGAATTGGGGAGCGGAGAGCCTTATCGCCCTTGCTTTTTTTGCCACCGTGGCGGATGGGCTGACGGCAAGCCTCCTCAATTTGCGGCAAAGCGCGCTACCCTACTGCGTCGTCTCCGCTTTTGGCATTTTCTTCGGTCTGTGGGGCCGATTTTTGAAACGGCATGGGCAGCGGATTTCCTGCCGCACTGCCGCCGCCGCCAAAGAG
>JAVXKN010000218.1:0-2111 GCA_036647315.1 Oscillospiraceae bacterium
GACTACGACGATGCCGGCTCCATCGGCAAGCGGTACCGCCGTCAGGACGAAATCGGCACCCCCTACTGCATCACCGTGGACTTCCAGACCGTGGGCGATGAAGAAACCCCCGCCGACCACTGCGTCACCGTCCGCAATCGTGACACCATGGAGCAGGTGCGGATGAACATTGACGAGGTGCAGGGCTACATCGAGAGCAAAATGGCGTTTTAACGCCCCGCTACCAGTAGAAAAGAGAACTACATGAACAGAATTTCTCGAGAAAAAAAGCACTCCCCCATTTTTTGGATTTGGAGTGCCCTCGCCCTGAGTTTAGGGGCCTGCGGACTGGGTATCTGCAGCCTTTACTACGCCACAGGCAGCTTTTATCAGCCCATGTTCCTCAGCTACCTGCAAAACCGCACCATTCTCCTCTTAAACCTCCTGCCTGTGGTGCTGCTGGCCCTCTTTTTGTGGATGGTCACCCGCCGCACTTGGCTGGCCTTTTTCCTCGGGGGCCTTGTGACTTTAGGGCTTTCCGCCGGCAACTTTTTCAAGCTGGCCTTTCGGAACGACCCGGTGGTCCTGGGGGATCTCCTCCTCCTCAAAGAGGCGGGGAACATGGCGGGGAAATACCAACTATTTTTCACCAAAGGTCTGGCCTTTGGGGTTCTATTCCTGTTGGCGGGAACGATTTTCCTCTTTTTCTGCGCCAACGCACGGCCCCGGAAATGGGCGCGGGTGGCGGGGCTTGCGGGGGTACTGCTGGCGGTGCTCCCCCTAAAGCCTATGATTCTCTCCAACGAGGTCTATCGGAATGAGGCCGCCAACAACGCCCTCATCAGCCCCATGTCCGCCACCGATGTGTACGTCTCCAAAGGCTTTATCTACCCCTTCCTCCACTCTGTCACAGACCTTTCTGTCGGCAAGCCGGAGCACTATAACCCCGCCCGCGCCCGGGAGCTGCTGGAGGGTTACACCGACGGGGTCATTCCCCCGGAGCAGCAGGTCAACGTGGTGGGGGTCATGCTGGAGGCCTTTCAGGACTTTTCCAAATTCGGCACACCCGCCCTGTCCTACGATCTCTACGCCCCCTATCACGCCCTTGAGGCGGAGGGCTATTCCGGGGATTTAGTCACCAATATCTTCGCCGGCGGCACGGTGGACACCGAACGGTGCTTCCTCACCGGCTTTTCCAGTCTGGGCTCCATGCGTGGCCCCACCAATTCTTACCCCTGGTATTTCCGCAGTCAAGGGTACACCGCCGAGGGGATGCACCCCTGTTTCCAGTGGTTTTACAACCGGCTGAACATCAACGAGAATCTGGGCTTTGAACGCTACCGCTTTGTGGAAAATTATTTTGGTCAGTTTACCGGCGGTGACGTGGCCTTTGACAAAGTTTTCTTCCCGGAGCTCATCTCCTCCCTGCAGGATCAAGAGGGGCGGGAGGGGCCGGTGTTCTCCTTCTCCGTCTCCTATCAGGGCCACGGCCCCTACAATACCGACCAGCTCTGGTGGGGCAATAGCGGCGACTTCGTTCAAAAAAGCGATGCCTACACCCCGGAACAGCAGAACATTTTGGACAACTATTTCGGCTCCGTGGCGGACACCATCGGCTACGTCACCCAGCTGGCGGACTTTATGCGCAACAGCGCGGAACCTTACGTTTTGGTGCTCTTTGGGGACCACAATCCATGGATGGGGGACGGCAACAGCGTCTATTCCGCCATGGGTCTGGACTTGGATTTGGGCACAGACACCGGCTTTCGGAACTATTACTCCACCCGCTACCTCATCTGGGCCAACGACGCGGCAAAAAAGGCGTTGGGGCGGGACATTCAGGGCGAAGGCCCGGAAATCGGCCCCTATTTCCTCATGAATGAGCTTTTCAAGGTCTGCGGCTGGACGGGCAGTGCCTACTTGCAGGCCACGAACCAGATTGCGGAAACCGTCCCCGTGGTGCATCAAACCGGCGTTTACATCGCGGACGGCAAGCTTCAAGACACGCTCACCCCGGAGCAGCAGGCTCTGGTAGCGGATTATCAGTCACTGCAGTATTATTGGCAAACTCATTTTAGTGAACACTGAAAGGACTTGAGCCCATGGATGATCACCAGCTCCACATCACAGCC
>JAVXKN010000219.1:0-599 GCA_036647315.1 Oscillospiraceae bacterium
GTCGCGGCCTGCAATGACCTTCAGGTCGACGAGCAGGGTGACTGCCTCTTTGTTGGTGACATCTTTCATGTCGGTGAGGTCAGTTGCGGTGGAAACTTTCGTGGTCTCTGCCGCGCCTGCAAAAGTCATCATGCTGAGCATCATGACAAGAGCAAGTGTCAAAGAGAGCACTTTTTTCAGGTTTCTCATGTAGAAATTCCTCCTTTTAATTTAGCCGAAAAGCCCGCAAACCATTGGTACCACAGGGTTACAGGTCTGTATAACTGTCCTAGTATTTGGCAAAAAGGTACAAAAAAGCGGCACATTCGTACAGAATGTGCCGCTTTTATACCCCGAAAAGTGACGCGTGGTAGACTTATGGTAGACTAGCAAAATATGGTAATTTTGAACCGACTGGTACCACAGCGTTTGAGGGCTGTTTTTGGTAGACTTTTGGTAGACTCGGTCATATGTTCTCATAAAAAACGCCGTTTTTTTGGAACTAACGTTTTAGAAAAATGTCAAAGTTTGGTATTTTCAAAAAAGTCGTTTTTTGCAACTTTTTGCCAATGTTGGAGTGGGAGCCTTTGCATGGCATTAAACGTGTATTCCTTGATTTT
>JAVXKN010000219.1:609-2092 GCA_036647315.1 Oscillospiraceae bacterium
CAAAAATCGAACAAAAAGACAGCCATAATTTCCCAAAAATCAATTTTAGAAAAACGCGCTTTTCGTCACTTTTTGACGCTTTTGGAATAAATGCAATTAAAGGAATAAAATAGGAGATTATGCCGGAGAAATGGCCCCGGTTTGCAGATTTTGATGGTAGGTTTTGGTGTCGGTGACGATTTCTAGGATAGGGGTCAGGTCGTTGTTGCCGGTGAGCGTGGCGGGCAAGGCGTAGCCGGGGGCGAGTTCAGTAATGGCACTGCAGACGTCGCCGGTCTGGGTGATGCCGGCGCGAAAACGGACCAAAAGCGTCGGTAAATCAAGGGTTTCAGCGGTGGAGGGGGTGGGGATGCCGGATAGGCGGCGGCCGGAAAGGCTGGCTAAAAATCCGCCGCGATAGACGGCCAGAACGGTGCAGGAAAAGACGGGAACCTGCTGGTACATCTGGCGCAGGGTGACGGTGGCATCTGTTGCATTGCCGGAGACGGAGAAGACCGACCAGGTGCCACCCAGTAACTCGGCGGTTTTGGCGGCAACGGTTCCCGGTGTTTTACCGTCCAGCGGGAAGGCGGTGGTGGTGAAGTTCACGTCAAAATCGCCGCTGTTGCGGAACTGCGCTACGCCGTTTGTGCCGGAATAGCGGGTTAAAACGGCACTTTCCACTTCGGCGGTTACGTCCGCGCCCAGCAGGGATTGGGCGGCGGCAAGCTCGCCGTCGGCATCGCGCACAACGGACTGGCCGGTGGGCAGGGTTTTGGGCAAAATGTCGGGGTCCAGAGTGATGCCGCTTTCGGACAGGAGGGTGACGGCATCGGTGAGGACACCGTCCCGAAATTGGGCGGACTGGAACCCTTGGCCGAACACCAAAAAGAGCAGGAAAAGGTTGGTCACCACGAGGATGGCCAAAATGATATTTTTGAGTTTAGACCACTCCATGGGTGGACCTCCTTTCAGAGACTAATTGAGGGACCAGGTGGCGGTTTGGGGGCCGTCGGCGGGGTCTTCGTAGCGGAGGAGCAGTTCGCCCGGTTTTTTTGACAGGGCACCGGCGGCGGCCGCCGCTTGCAACTCCGGGAGCACCAGCGCGGTTTGGGTGGAGGGGGTATAAGAGCGGAAATGGAGGGCGGCGGCGGTGAGAATCCCGTTTTCGAGGGTAAATTGTGCGGCGTGACCGCCTTGTGGCAGTTGGACGGCGGCCCCGGAGAGGGCGTAATCGAAGGAAATTTCACTGCCGTTTTCCGTTTGTTGGACGGAGGACAGGTAGAGCCGCGCACTGCCGCAGCTCTTGCCCACGGTGGCTTCCGCCAGCGCGCGGGTGAATTCCACCGGGTCGCCCAAGACAGGGAAACGGGGGGTTTTTAGGTCAGAGGCATTGTAGGTCAGCGCGCCGCTGCTGTACAGCCGCAGGGAATCCGCGCCCTCGTTGATGGTGGCACCGCCGGGGATGGAGTAGATTGCGCCGTTTTGCGGATGGAAGGAAAAG
>JAVXKN010000220.1:0-2081 GCA_036647315.1 Oscillospiraceae bacterium
CCACGGAAATGCCACGAAGCTGGCCGGTTTTTGCATCTTGATACTGAAAAGGAGCCTTGTCTGCGGTAACGCCCACCTTGAGCACCGGCTTTTGGTCCAGGTAAGCCTGCTCTGTGTCGGAAAAAACAAGATGGGTGGTGTTGTTGCCAAAATATTTCTCGTAGAGGGTGGTGGTGAAATAAGGGTCACCGGCCTCCACCTGCATGATAGCGGCATTGAGGGCGTGGGTGAAAGCCAAATTCCCTTTGGTAGTGGCGATGTAGAAAGGTCTGGGGTCCAGCTTGAGAATGGTGCGGGTGCCCTGCATGGGCACCAAATCCACGCTGAGTAGCGCGTCTACCTCACCCTTTTTCAGTGCGGACAACTGTTCTGCATCGGTTTGATAGGTGATGAGGGTGGGGGTCATGCTGTTGAGCTGGCAAAACCGTTCCAGCTGTGCCACCCGCATCTTGCCCTTGGGGACTGCGATACGCAGATTTTTGGCGGTTTGAAGGTTGCCATCGGTGAGGGTGGTGTTGTCCTCGTCCACCCGCAGCACGGTGTAGGAGGTACCGTAACTGCTGGCGGGATAGCTGTACTTTTCAGCCAGCGCGTCGCTGTAAGTGAGGCCGGTGAGCAGGTCCAGTTCGCCGGTTTCCAGCATATCCATCATTTTCATGAATATCTCGTTGGTGCTCCCCTCCAACTGGACAAATTCGTAGGTCCAGCCGGTATACTGGGAGATTTCCTGTAAAAATTCGTAGGTGTAGCCGGAGTAGCGGCCGCTCTCGTCCACTTCCGTCAGCCCCGCCTGGATGGGATAGCCCACCCGAATCACCTTGGGCTGGGCGGCTAAGGCACAGGGAGAGAGTAGCATGAGGGCGAGGCATAGGGGGGTCAGGAGTAAAACCGCGCGGCGCATGAGTGCTTTGAACGTGTCGAGTTTCACAGAATCCCTCCTTAGTGGTACGTTTGTTCCTCTTATGTTCCTATAATTGAAACAATTATACAACATATAAATCCGTCAAGCAAGTAGGAATTCCCTTTTTGCGATAAATTTTCACAAGAAAGCCCATTTTTGCCCCAGGACTGGATTTTTGTAAGCCGCTGTGGTAAACTGTACGCGACCGGTTTTCCACCCGGTCCAACCGTCATGGAGAGAGCCGTGAAAGGGCGCGTGCGTCAGCCTTTTCAGTAGGAACCCATGTCGCTGCAGCTGACGCGGCTGCTCTAAATAAAAAATGGAGGTTTTTTCGTGCACAAATTTTCCGTCCGAGACCTAACTCTGGCCGCCATGGTGGCGGCACTGTACGCCGTGATGAGTTACTTTGGCAATATCTTCGGCATGACCTACTTTGGGATCCAGTTCCGCTTTGCGGAGGCCCTCACCGTCCTGCCCTTCCTCTTTCCCGCCACGGTGCCCGGCCTCTTTGTGGGCTGTTTTATCGCCAACATTTTAAGTCCTTTCGGCGCGCTGGATGTCGTCTTCGGCTCCCTCGCCACCCTTTTGGCGGCATTTCTCACCATGAAAATGCCCAGCAAATGGCTGGCACCCCTGCCGCCGGTGCTGTGTAACGGCCTCATTGGGGGTGCGCTCATCGCCGTCAGCTCCGCCCAGGCGGGTGAGTCCTTTTGGGCGGCCTTTGCCTTTAACGGCGTGAACGTGGCATTGGGTGAACTGGGAGCCTGCTATGCGCTGGGCATGATTTTGCTCATCGCCCTGCCGAAAATCCCCTATTTCAGAGCGCAAATGACACAAAACCATCTTGCGTAGGAGGTACCTTCCATGAAAGTCAGAAAAGCCGTCATTCCCGCTGCCGGTCTGGGCACCCGGATGCTCCCCGCCACCAAAACCGTCCCCAAGGAAATGCTCCCCATGGTCAATAAGCCAATCATTCAGTACATCATCGAGGAGGCGGTAGCCGCCGGTATTGAGGATATTCTCATCGTCACCAACCGGGCAAAATCCGCCATGGATGATTATTTTGACTACTACCCGGAGTTGGAAACCCGCCTGCTCCAGTCCGGCAAGGACCACGAGCTCTCCGAGGTTCGCCACGCCGCCGACCTTGCCAATATTTTCTACGTCCGCCAGAAGGAGA
>JAVXKN010000221.1:0-2064 GCA_036647315.1 Oscillospiraceae bacterium
AATAATCTCACCGGGTTGGGGCAGAAAAAAGACTTTTCGGCTCACGCCTTAGGACACGAGCTCTCCGCCATGTTTGACATTCCCCACGGCGAGAGCCTTTCCATCATGTGGCCCGCATGGGCACGGTATATCTGCCATGCCGACCTCCATCGGTTTGCCCAATTCGGCCGCGCCGTTTGGGGCATCACAGAGGAAAACCTGCAAATTGCGGCAGAGAAAGCCATCGCCGCCACGGAGACCTATTTTAAGTCGCTGGGGATGCCGCTGACCATGGGCGAATCGGTGGGCGTTCAGACCGACGAGGTGCTTCACGACTTGGCACTGCGCTGTACCTATGGGCACCGGCGCAAGGTGGGCGCGCTGCTCCCCTTGGAGGAGAACGACCTCTATCAAATCTACGCTGTCGCAAACCACTAATCCGTCACTTCAAAGGAGCTGCCGATGTCGTTCGGCAGCTCCTTTGTCTTTTTTGAAAAGTTTGTTAAAAAGTTTGACAAGTTTCGACCTATGCGATACAATAAAATAACCAAAATAACTGATAAACGAGGCGCAACATGACAAAGCACAAGGTTTCCACGGCGGTCATTCGCCGCTTACCCCGGTATTTTAGACATTTGAACGATTTGCTCCAAGGGGGTGTTGTCCGCATTTCCTCCAATGCGTTGGGGGATGCCATGGGGCTCACCGCCTCTCAAATTCGTCAGGACCTTTCCTGCTTTGGCGAGTTTGGTCAGCAGGGCTATGGCTATCATGTGGAGACACTCTTAGCCGAGGTTTCGGATATTTTAGGCATTAACAATGGCCATAACGCCATCATCGTGGGAGCCGGCAACCTGGGCCGTGCCCTCATTGAAAACTTCCATTTCGACTCCACCGGCTTTCGGCTTACTGCCGCCTTCGACATTAACCCCACCCTAGTGGGGACACGTCTGGCGGGGATTCCCGTGTTGCACACGGATAAATTGGAGCAGTATATTGCCGAACATCCCACCCATGTGGCGGTGCTCACCATTCCCGGCGGCGTGGCCCGGGAAACCGCTACCCGACTGGTAGATACCGGCATCCGTGGCCTTTGGAATTTCACCAACGTAGAATTGGAACTTCAAAATAAAACAGTTGTGGTGGAAAATGTCCACTTTGCCGATAGTCTTTTGGCTCTTAACTATATGATTTCTGAATGAGGACACTATCATGAAACGAAACCTTGCGGCAGGGCTTTTAATAACCGTTATTTTAGTGGGCGTGGCAGCCGCCGTGGGCGGTACTACCGGCGACCCGCTGATTTCACTGCGTTATCTTGAAGATACCTACATTCCCCAAACCGTCAAAAAGCTCCAAGATCGGGCCGCCGCCGACACTGACCAGACCTATTCAGCCGCGGTGGCAAGGCTGGATCAGATTGTGGCAAACACGCTGGGTGACGCAGAAACAGGGGACAATGTCAATCAAAGTGCCAACTTTACACCCATCCATATGAAACGTGAGGACTCCATTGATTTAACCGTCGGCTCCGGCGTGGCGTTATCCGCCGGCCGCTGCAATGTGGCCGCCGGGACGCTCCTTGATGTAACTACCGCGGCGGAATGTCCCCCGGGTACCGCATTAGTAGTAGGACACCGCTATCTTGCCGTCGGCGGCAATATGGTTACAATTTCCATGGTGAGCGACAGCGTCAGATTGTCTGTTCAGGGCGGCTATCGCCAGAGAATCAGCGATATTGTGGCGACGCCTTTCACGGATATAGGCGCGGTGGACTGGTTCTATGGATCCGTGCGCTACTGTTATCAGGGCGGCCTGTTTCAAGGGACCAGCCCGGAGGAATTTTCCCCTCAGGGGCAGGTAACGCGTGCCATGCTGGCGACAGTCCTATACCGTTTGGCAGGAGAGCCTGTGGGCGGTAGCAACAACTTTTACGACGTACCTGACGGTGAGTGGTATGCAAAACCGGTGGCTTGGGCGGCGGAAAATGGCATTGTGAACGGCGTGGAACCCCACCTTTACAACCCGGCTGGACTTGTCACCCGTGAGCAGATGGCTACAATGCTCTACCGTTACGCAGGGGAA
>JAVXKN010000222.1:0-2020 GCA_036647315.1 Oscillospiraceae bacterium
CAACCTTTGATGCAGACGGCCAACTTACCAACGAGGGAGCCGCCAACGTGATGGTGACCAACGACGGCGTTGCGGTAAAACTCCCCGCAAAGGCCACATGGACGATCACCGGCACAGCCCCCTACACTATTAGCTGCAGTCAGGCCACCCCCATTGCGGCGTTTGACAGCGACTTGACCGCAGCCACCAACAAAATTACAGGTACCCTCAAGGATTTGGACGCCCAGAAAAAGTACATCGTCCGCTCCTATCTGGGTAATACCCCAGGCGGCACCGACCATCTCATCAGCCAGACGGACAACGTCACAGCAAGTCTCAACGCCGACTTCCCACTATCCGGCACGATGGCACCCTCAGGCACCTATCGCCCCACCTGCGTGCTGCTGGAAGAAGTGCGCGGCGACTATGATAATAACCCCGCTACGGAGGACGAAAAGGCCTACGTCACCGTGGACACCTGCTATCAGTTCACCGCTGACACCGTTGTATATACAAACAGTGCCCAGCCCGACGCTCCTACTGCAGTTGAGCTGACCTCCACCGGCAACGAGTTACTCCACGCCGCATGGACGGCACCGTCAGATATGAGCAAGGTGGATGGCTATTTTGTAAAAATCTACAAAAAAGACACCCACGGCAACTGGGTGGACGCCAACGCCGGCTATCAGGTGAAAAAGAACGTCACCGCAATCGACATGGCGCTCACCGTAGGCGGCAAGGAAGTCATCACCGGCGCAAACGGCAGCAAGTCAGGCGGCGAACTCATTTCTCTGCCCGCTAATGCAAGCTACCGTATAGGCGTAGAGGCCTTCCACTACACCGCCGACAAAAAGGATGCAGACGGAAAGTCTGTCAGCAGTACAGTACTCGGAGATGGCGTTCTGGACAGCGACCCCATCCGCAGCACCGAGGCGCTATCGGCGGATAGCGGCACCAATCTGCCGAGAGCGGTTTATCCTGTTCTGACCTATGTCCCGCCCCATACCGTACACAATGGCATGAAAATAATCTCCCTCAACGCAGCGCAGGTAGCTAGCGGCATCACCGTAAACAGCAACAAAACGGCAACCATAACTGCCTATCGGACAGATTTCGAAACAGATAATGACCCAAGCACCGACCCACAGTTGGCAACCGCCGTAGGCGCAACCACACTGGCGATTCCGACCCCCGCCTTTGAGGGCTCCCTCATGCTAAAAATTACGGCGGCAGAGGCCGACGGCGACGTGACCACCGACTACGTCATGCTCCAAAAGGATCTCATTGCCCCCACGCTGGCGCTGACCCGGGAGAGTTTCCTAGCGGATTACACCACCGCCGCCTACACCGTCACCGGCACCACCGAGGCGGGCGTCACCGTGGAATACGACGCAGTGGACGATGCGGGCAACCCCATTCACAAACCGGTGAAGGCGGCGCAGGACGGCACCTTCGCCATCCCCGGCAATTTGGGTGCGGAGACCAATCACCTTCTGTCCCTGCGGGCCAAGGATGCCGCCGGCAACGTGTCCCCCGACGGCATGGCCATCATTAACCGCAACACCACGCCACCGGCACCCCCCACATCCGGCGGCAACATAACCTACCCCGTCACCAAGGGCGCTGAAAGCGCTTGGGTTCAAGGCTCTGGCAAACCCATGGTCTTTACCTGCGATGTGCCACTGGCCAAATTTACCGGCCTCAATCTAGACGGCATGAAGCTGGCCGAGAGCGACTATACCGCCGTCAGCGGCAGCACCATCATCACCCTCAAGCCCGCCTATCTGGCAACGCTCACCCCCGGTACCCATACGCTCAAAATACTCTTTAGGGGCGGTGTTGCCAAAACCACCTTCACCATCGACCCATGGGTCAACCCCTTCACTGACGTAAAAATGTCAGACTGGTTCTATGGCAACGTGAACTTCGTCAGCTCCAACGGACTGATGACAGGCACCGGCAACACCACGTTCAGCCCCTTGACCGACACCGCCCGCTCCATGGTTTGGACGGTTCTGTACCGCATGGCAGGCTCCCCCGG
>JAVXKN010000223.1:0-2010 GCA_036647315.1 Oscillospiraceae bacterium
GTGACTCCACCCGCGCGCCCAGACCCCGGCTGGGTGCCGCCGCCCTCCGTGCTGAAAACGGGGGACTTGCCAAACAGGGCAACGTATCGTAGTTTCGCAAAAGGCGGGGGAGTATGCCCTCGCCTTTTTTGCCATTTATGAGGAAGTGATTTCATGAATTCAGAACTGAATTTACCTGTGGTTATGCCGGCACTGGCCCTGCGTGGTATCACCGTTTTCCCCAATATGCTCCTCCACTTTGATGTGAGCCGTGACGTGTCCATCAAGGCCTTAGAGGAGGCTCTTGCCACCGGCCAGCCCATTTTTCTGGTGGTACAGCGCAATTTGGCGGAGGAGGACCCCGCAGCGGGCGGCCTCTTCACCATTGGCACCATCTCCAATATCCGCCAAATTCTCCATCTGCCCGGCGACAATGTGCGGGTGATGGTGGAGGGTGTGGCCCGGGGAAAGCTCTGCAGTCTTTTGCAGACCGCCCCCTATTTGACCGCCCAGGTGGAGGAACTGCCTGTCCAAAAATCCGTCAAAAAATCCAGCCGTACCGAGGCACTCATCCGTCAGGTCTACGCCCTCTTTGAGACGTACAGCGAGCTGACCCCCCGGGTCACGCCGGATGTTCTGCTGAACATTTTTGCCAGCGATGACCCCGGCTACATCGCCGACTACATCGCCCAGAATATCGGGATGCGGGTGGAGGAAAAGCAGGAGATTTTGGAGGACCTAAAGCCCGTCCACCGCTTAGAGCGGCTTTACCGCGGCCTGCAGCGTGAGGTTCAGGTACTGCAGCTGGAAGAGGACGTGCAGAAAAAGGTACACACACAGATGTCCCAGTCCCAAAAGGACTATATTCTCCGTGAACAATTAAAGGTGCTGAAAACAGAGCTGGGCGAGGACGACGACAGCGAAAGCCACGAGTACCGTGAAAAAATTGCCAAGGCAAAGCTGCCGGCGGCAGTTGCGGAAAAGCTGCTGAAGGAACTGGACAGGATGGAAAAACAGCCCTACGGTTCCTCCGAGGCGGCGGTTTCGCGGAACTATTTGGACACCTGCTTAGAGCTGCCGTGGACCAAGAAAACCAAGGAGCGGGCGGACGTAGAAAAAGCCAGAAAGCTTCTGGATGCCGAGCACTTCGGTCTGGAAAAGGTGAAGGAGCGCATTTTGGAGTTTATCGCGGTGCGCCAGCTGGCACCGGAGCTCAAAGGGCAGATTATCTGTCTGGTTGGCCCGCCGGGCGTGGGCAAAACCTCCATCGGCATGTCCCTTGCCAAGGCACTGGGCCGCAAAATGGCCCGCATTTCTCTGGGCGGAATCCATGACGAGGCGGAAATTCGAGGCCACCGCAAAACCTACATCGGTGCTATGCCCGGCCGCATTATGGCGGGCATCCGTCAGGCGGGCAGTGCCAACCCGGTGCTCCTGTTGGACGAAATTGACAAACTAGGCGCGGATAAAATGGGCGATCCCTCCTCCGCACTGCTGGAAGTGCTGGACGCTGAACAAAACAGCACCTTCCGGGACCACTATTTAGAACTGCCCTTTGACCTCTCCGACGTGTTGTTTATCACCACCGCCAACACGACGGACACCATCCCCCGACCCCTCCTAGACCGCATGGAGGTCATTCAGCTGTCCAGCTACACCGACACAGAAAAGCTGCAAATTGCCAAGAATTTTTTGCTCCCCAAGGAGCAAAAACGTCACGGCCTTCGCAAAACCCAGCTTACAGTCACCGACGAGGCTCTCCTCAAAATCATCACCACTTACACCGGCGAGTCCGGCGTTCGTCAGCTGGAACGGCAGCTAGCAACCCTGTGCAGAAAATCTGCAATGCAGGTGGTGTCAGAGCATGTAAAGCGAGTTGCCATTACACCTGAAAACCTAGAAACCTACTTAGGCATCCCCCATTATCACCGTCAGCAGCTCTCCGCTACGGCGGAGCGGGTGGGGGTTGTGAACGGACTTGCCTGGACAGAGGCGGGCGGTGAACTGCTGGAGGTGGAGGCAAATGTTGTC
>JAVXKN010000224.1:0-2003 GCA_036647315.1 Oscillospiraceae bacterium
AGCAGGGTGGTGGCGTAGTCCATCACCGTCTGAAAGCAATTTGAAAAATCCATGGAACGTCCTCCTTTTTCTGTGCCCCTATTATAGCCCGATTTTTCGTATCACGCAAGATGGCTGTGGTATTCCGCCCAAATCTGTGCTAAAATAGGAGTGGTATTTTTGAAACCTTTGAATTTAAGACGCTAGGAGAATCTCCATGCTTTATGCTGTTATCGTCGTGCTGCTGGTGGTTGTGGACCAAATTGTAAAAGTGCTGGTTCGCAGTAATCTGGCCCTAGGGGAGCTGGTGCCCTTCCTCCCACATCTTTTGGATTTAACCTATGTGCAGAACACCGGCGCGGCCTTTTCTCTGTTCTCGGAACACACTTGGCTACTCACCGTGGTGTCCGCCGTGATGGCGTTATTGCTCGCCGTAGCCATCGTCAAAAAATTTTTCCGCCATCCCGGGGGGCAAATCATTCTATCCGTCATTTTAGCGGGGGCGGTGGGAAACCTTATCGACCGGGCGATTTTCGGGTACGTCACCGATATGTTCGCCACCTCGTTTATGAATTTTGCCGTCTTTAACGTGGCGGATATCTGCGTGGTACTGGGGGGCATCGCCCTCTGCGTCTATGTGCTTTTCTTTCATGAAAAGCTGGAAGAAAAGGAGCCGGAACATGGAGATACTGAATCTCACAGCTGATAGAGAGGGGGAGCGGGCCGACCTGTTTCTCACCCGCGCCGTCCCTCAGCTCACCCGCTCCGCCGCCCAGCGTCTGCTGGAGACGGGGAGTGTGCTCTGCGGCGAAAAACAAGTGAAAAAAAGCGACAAGCTGTCCATGGGTGACGGACTTTCCGTCACCCTCCCCGACCCGGAACCCATTGAGGCCGTCCCCCAAAACATCCCCTTGGACATTGTTTTTGAGGACGAGGACGTGATTGTGGTCAATAAGCCGGTGGGCATGGTCGTCCACCCCGCACCGGGCCATCCCGACGGAACGCTGGTAAACGCGCTGTTATATCACTGCGGTTTATCACTCTCCGGCATCAACGGTGCCCTCCGCCCCGGCATTGTCCACCGCATTGATAAGGACACCTCGGGGCTGGTGATTGTGGCGAAAAACGATGCCGCCCATCAGGGGCTGGCGGCCCAGCTGCAGGACCATTCGCTGTACCGGGAGTACGCAGCCATCTGCCTCGGCGGGTTTAAGGAGGATAGCGGCACTGTGGACGCGCCCATCGGCAGGAGCAGTAGTGACCGGCTGAAAATGGCGGTGAATCACAAGAACGGGCGCAGTGCCATCACCCACTGGACGGTGCTGGAGCGTTTTCCCGGGTACACCTATGTGTCCTGCCGACTGGAAACCGGCAGAACCCACCAAATCCGGGTCCATTTGGCCTCTTTGGGCCACCCGCTTTTGGGGGACACGGTGTACGGCATGAAAAAGCCCTACCCCGGACTTGTGTGCCAATGTCTCCACGCCCGCACCCTCACTTTCCGCCACCCGCGGACAGGGGAGACGGTGACGGTGGCCTGTCCCCTCCCCGATTGGTTTGAAGAAACCTTGACAAAACTGCGAAAAATGGTATAGAATAGAAAAACCGCAGGAAAACTGAATAGCAGGGGTGCTGGGTGTAAACTCGGCTGAGATTGTGACGTAGTACCGTCCGTGTCCCTTGACCTGATCCGGGTAATGCCGGCGTAGTGGAGCTTGACGCAACAAAATTGTGTTGTCGTTTCTTTCGTACCGCATTGCGCTATTCCCGGTTAGCCATGCGGTATATTTTTTAAGGAGGAAACACACAATGCAAAATTCCAAAAGTCATCTGGCACTGCGCGCCTTAGTAGAGGGCGCAATTTTCGTAGCGGTAGCCTACGTTCTCGGTCTCATCAAAATTTACCATCTCCCCCAGGGCGGCTCCATCTCCCTCTTAATGCTCCCCATCCTGTTTTACGCCGTCCGTTGGGGCGTAGGTCACGGCATGGTGGCAGGCTGCGCCTTGGGCATCATCGACTTTAT
>JAVXKN010000225.1:0-1988 GCA_036647315.1 Oscillospiraceae bacterium
ATTGTACCATTGGAGAATGAATTATTCAAGGGGCAACAAAAAAGGGAACGGAGTTTTCCTCCGTCCCCTTTTTACATTCCCTGATACGCTGCCGTGTGCCGTCATGCCGCCAGACTGTTTACCGTCCCCATGAACAGCGGTAGGGAGAGCGCGCTATCTACAATCATAAAGTAAAAGGGCCTGTCCAGAATCACCTGTTTGGGTTCTACAGCGGCAGCACCGCAGCGCATCTCTACGGCTGTCACCG
This sequence comes from Oscillospiraceae bacterium, assembly GCA_036647315.1. GTDB lineage: Bacteria > Bacillota > Clostridia > Oscillospirales > Oscillospiraceae > JAVXKN01. The sequence continues at coordinate 248 of JAVXKN010000225.1, forward strand.
CGCCGGCCTTGGTGCCTTTTTCATCTAGAGTAATTTTGGTTTTGTGCAGCACTTGGCTGATGAATAGGTTGCCCTCCCGACAGGTACCCAACCCGCTAAAATCCGCCCTGTTAGCGTCAAAGGCATCGGTCATGCCCATCTGCCCCAAAACATCATTGAGCTGCCTGCTATACGCAAAGGAGAATTTCGGGATGGCGGCACTTACCATCTCTTGGCTGGCGTTTTTGATGGTATAAAGCACCGCCTCGCCACTGAGGGACGCGGTGAAATCAGACATTGAAACGCCCTCGTCGGGCAGTAACGCCACAAAGGAATACTTGCCGTCTGCATAGGGCTTGGTGAAGCCCGTGCCGTTGGGTAGCTTAAGATAGCAGAATTCCTGACTGTTCATCATCTCACTCGCCTGCTTTTCACCGCTTTGGGCGGTGAATTTCCCCGGGCGAATGTCTGTGTCCTCATAGATGTGTTCCCATTCGGCGTCAAAGGAGAGGGCATTGATGAGGTACATCACCCCGTCCCGGGGCGGCGCCTGCTCCATCAGTTTTTCGATTTGCCCATCCGTTTTTTCCTTCACCCAGTCGTTAATCGCCTTTTTTGTGCTGTCGTCAAAGGGTACTCTGTAAATCGCCGCATCGTAATAGTCCTTGTTTTTCTGTAAAAAGTCAGGGTGCACTTCAAGGGCGGGGTCGTCCCGAAACCAGATGGAGTTGGCCAGATTGACCCGATATTTTTCATCGGAGGGCAGCAGTGTTCTGTACGCATACAAAAACTCGTTCAGCTCCGCCACATCGGTGCCAAGCACCCCTTCCATCTGCTCTAAGGTCTCCCCGTCACCGCCGTTTGCCACCATGGCAAGGGCAGACGCAATAGACAATGGAGAGATAAGGGTATTCTCCTCCAAATTCAAGCGGGTCAGCAGATGGAGGGAAAAATCCGTCAGCACCTCCGCTTTGTCGCCCACGTTATCCGGCTGACTTTCCAGTGCAATGGGGGTTATCTGATTTTGCCGAACACCTTCCATCAGGTCGCCGGTTTCCGGCGGTACCACTGTGCCGCAGGCGGTGAGGGTGAGTATCAGCGCAAGGGCTAGGGCTAACTTCTTCATAGAAAATCCCTCCAGATTCAGATTCATGTCCGAGGCAGTACCGATAAAGCATCAAACAGCGTCTGGGCGCTCACGCCCTCGGTAGTCACCGCCACCAGAATATCGCCATAGAGTACGGAGAAGTGCAGATTGACGCTGTTGCCGCTGGGGTCATTTTGCTCGCCACGGATGTATTCCCGCAGACGAATCAGGTCTACCGTCAAATCCTCCGCCTTAAAAATAGGGTTTTCAATGATAGGTGCCTTATCTGGCGGCATACTGTCGCACCACGGGATGGGATAGAGGGACATATCGTACAGGGAGGTGTCCTCCACCGCCACAATGCGGCTCTTGTCCTCCTGCCCCAGTTCTGAAATGTGGACTGTAAAGTCCTCATGTCCCCGGGACCAGCTGGCAAATAGTCTATCTCCGGTTTTATCCGCAACCGCAACTGCGCTATTAAATCCATAATCCGCCGGAATTTTGGGCAGATAGGCCCCGAATTTTGGCTGGGCGTAGGCCTGCTGCTGGGTAAGCTGCTCTCCCCCCAGCGGCGGGCAGTAATCGGTCTTCCCATCCTCGCCCCTGCCGGAATCCGCAGTGTCACCAAAGAGAGTTCCCGTCTGCTCATTGCCCGCCGTGGGGGGCGGCGTTTGG
>JAVXKN010000226.1:0-1971 GCA_036647315.1 Oscillospiraceae bacterium
GTCCCGAACGGCAACTTCCTCCGGAGCAATATTCAGCCCACAGAGACCGGCGGCGTTAGCTACCATCACGGCGGCCTCCTGCCGGGTGATGGTGCCCTGGGGGTTCATTTTGCCGCCGCCCACGCCATTGACGATGCCAAAGGCATTGGCGGTACCCACGCTTTTGGCGTACCAGGCTGTCTTTGGCACATCGGAAAACACGGTACCGGCAGCAGGTGTAAGGCCTAAAGCCTTTACAGCAGTGGCGGCAAATTCAGCGCGATTCATGTTTCCATCTGGGTCAAAAAGCCCGGTGTCGCGGCCCCCTAGGATGCCATGGCGGGCCATTGTCTCGATGGCCTGCTGGTTGGGGTCCCCTCCGATATCGGGAAAGGTTTTACCGGGGGCGGTTACGGATAATGGGTGCACCGCCTGATGCTTTCCGGGCAGTCCCGGCGCGGCAGGTTCCGCCCCGGTGTGGATTTGGTCTGTCATATGATAAAAAGAGGGGGTTTTGTCCCGAAGTCGCCGGGCGGAAACCAAAGCGCAAAGCCCCTGTTCCGCCGCCATTTGGTCGCTGCCGTCCCCCTGCTGGGTGTGGAAAAAGCCCTTGCCGGGGCGATAGTAGGTGAGGAGATTATCCAGCATAGTGTTGCCGTTTTTCACAAAGCGGGGGTCGTCCATGGGAATTTCAAGCTCGCCCAAAGCGCAGATGAGTTGCACCACGCTTTCGCAGTTATCCTGCCCCCAGCTGGTAAAGCCGCCATCCTCCTGCTGCAGCTTGGAAACGCAGGCCAGTGCTCGGTCTATGGCGGTCTTCACCGCCGGCTGATCCCGATATCGGGCCAGTGCCTGGAGTACCATGCCGGTGACATCCGCATCGGCTGTGCCGTCATTTGCCAGAGAAAATCCGCCATCTGCCAGCTGGCGGTTGAGGAGAAACGCCACATACATTGGGCGGGTGGCCTGGGTTTTTGCCCCCTTGTTTTCCGGCATGGGGTAATCTCCCCCATCCAGTGCCAGCAGGGCCCATGCGGGGCCGTTTATCCCTTGCTGCAATGTTTTTTCGTAGTCACCCAGCGGCAGGAGCAGGTTGTACCCGCCCACTGTTCGAGGGTCACGGCCGATGGCGGTCAGTGCCAGCGCAACCCGGGCGTACTCGGTGTTTTTAGTCCTGTCCAAAACGCCCTTCTGGGCTCTCACAGTCTCCTCCACCGCTCTGTAATAACCTTCAAAGTAGCCCTCGGGCACCGGACAAATACCACGGGCCAATCCCAAAATCACCCATTCACCGCCAATGGAGCCAAAGGCGGGGGCGGGCACACTGCGGAGCAGATATGCGGCATCATTTTCCAAAGCCGCCTCCAAGGTGGGGGCAGGTGCGGCGACGGCAGTGCCCAACATAAGGGCAAGGGCCAGACAAAGTGCGGTCAGTTTCTTCATTTGAGCTACTCCTTTGGACACAATCATTTCTGACAGTATATCACATTTTGCCGCAAACCAAAACCGTTTTTTTCGCAAAACCGTGGGCGATTTGGCTTGCAAAGCCGGCCGCGCTATGTTATAATGACGAAGTTATTTCCGCTGCGGGTATAGTTCATCGGTAGAATGCGACCTTCCCAAGGTTGACAGGTGGGTTCGACTCCCATTACCCGCTCCAACTATAAAGATAGCACTCCTTATTGGGGTGCTATCTTTTTATAATTTCACAAAACGGGAGTCGAAAAGCGGCGGAGCGAGACGACACCGAAGGCGGCGGACGAGCGACAGAGAAACGTGCCGGTGGGTAGACTCCCATTACCCGCTCCAACTCAAAAAGATAGCATCCCTTGATTGGGATGCTATCTTTTTTGATGCTATTTTTCGTCGATGAAGAACCGCTTGTACCAGACTAGGAAGGTGTACACTGTCCAGATTCTTCTGCCGTTGTCCGCCTGCTCTTTGAAGTGGGCATCTAGGAGGGCCACCAGCTTTTCAGTGTGGAAGAACTGC
>JAVXKN010000227.1:0-1968 GCA_036647315.1 Oscillospiraceae bacterium
CCCCGCAGCTGCTCAATGCAGGAGATAGAGCAGGGGGCACAGCAGATATGGAGCAGGGTTTTCACAAAATAAGCCTCCTTTCCGGGGACATTCTACCATACGCTTACCAGTTTTGGCAATCATCCGCCGGGTTCTTTTTGTAAGTCTCAGGTTGCGGCCTTTGTGCCCCAATGGGTTGCGCCTTGGAGAGGAGAAAGGCGATGCCCCCCGCAAAGCAGAGCAGGGCGCAGAGGAGCAGGGCATAGCTCACGTCCAAATCCGCCAGAGCGCCTAGAACGGGACTCATCGCGGCGGAGGTGAGGTCCATCACCACGGCGTAGAGGGAGAGCACCGTGGCCCGATTGGCGGAGATCACCGCCCGGTTCTGCACCAGCAAGGACAAAGGGGCAAAGGCGGAGGCGCAGAACCGCAGCAGCAGCATCCCTAATACCGCCGAAATCGGCCCCCGTGTAACGGCCAGCAGGACGCAGATTACCCCGCCGCCCAGCAGCAAAATCCCGCCGCCGGGGCGGAGACCCACCCGCTTCACATAGCGGTAGGACAGCGCCGCACCCGCCATGCCGCAGAGGGTGACCCCGCCGTGAAGCAAACCGAACAGCGGGATGGGGATGCCGCCCCGAAGATACAAAAGCGGACTGAAAAACACGGTGACAATCTGGCCCGTCTCCCGCAAAAATGTAGCGGCCAACAGCACGGGCAGCAGGGGCAGGCTTCGAGCCAAGGCGGAGCGGATGTCCGCCAGATGGGCACGGGCAGTCATTTTAGGGGGGGATGGCACTTCCCCAAGGCCTAGGGACAGCACTGCCGCCGCGCCGTAAGTGAGAACGGTGAGCAAGGCGGCCAGGCGGTAGCGGGTGCCTAAAAACAGGGTAAACACCCCGGAGGCCACCAGCATCCCGGCGGCGGAGGCCAGCTCCCACCGGCTGTATGCCTTGTGGCTGTCCTGTTCTCCGGCGCAGAGGTAGAGGTAGGCACTGTCACAGCCAGACAGGCCCGATAGGGTAACGGCTAACAAAATCCGCTCCAAAAGAAACCCGCCCACCCCCTCCGCCTGCCAAAACACCACCTTGGAGGCAAAAAAGAGGAACGCGCAAACCATCAGCGTTTTGCGGTAGCCCAGTCGGTCAGCCGCGGCCCCCCAGGGGACCTCCAGTGCCACGGAGAGCACCAAACTCACGCTTTCAATCATCGTGATTTGTAGCAGAGTCACCCCCACTGCTTGGCGGTAGAGGGTGGCAATAGACGCGTAAAAAACCATGCCTTGGAGGGCGGCAATGGCGTAAAAAAGCAGCAGGGAGCGTTTCTTTTCCAACATAAAGCACACATCCTTTCTCGGGCACGCTCACGCACCCGTCTCGGGGGCGGGTGGATGAAAGGACTGTTTGATTTTAGTTGGGACGATACATAGACAAAGCTCCTTCAGCGTTTTTGGAACCCTAAATCCCCCGGGCTACCCCGGTCAGGGCGTTTTCAGGGAGGTCTTCAATGGCACCCCCGTCGCAGGCCTCTGCCGTTTTCGGGTCGATGGGGAGCCGGGCCAAAATGGGGAGATTTAAGGCTTTCGCCACGTCCTCTAAATGACTTTTGCCGAAAATTTCGTGCTGTTTGCCGCAGTCCGGGCACTGAAAATAGCTGTAATTTTCCACCAGTCCTAAGACGGGCACGTTCATCATCTCCGCCATCTTTACCGCCTTGGTGACAATCATGGACACCAAATCTTGCGGCGTGGTGACCACGATAACGCCGTCAATGGGCAGGGACTGGAACACCGTCAGGGGCACGTCGCCGGTGCCCGGGGGCATATCGACGAACATATAGTCCACGTCACCCCAGATCACGTCGGTCCAAAACTGCTTCACCGTTCCCGCAATCACCGGCCCACGCCACAGAACGGGGTCGGTTTCGTTTTCCGTCAAGAGGTTGATGCTCATGACCTCAATGCCGGTTTTCGTGTTGGAGGGGTAGATG
>JAVXKN010000228.1:0-1933 GCA_036647315.1 Oscillospiraceae bacterium
CACTATGTTACAGGGCACTTCCATTTTTCCTCAAAGGGCAATCTCCTTCATCCGCTCTCTCTCCCTCTCCCCCACCATTTTCAGCACCTAACGAATCGGCCTTTACTTATAATTTTAGTGAGGAATCTATGCAAAATCCATTGTTTTATCCTGCCTAATGAGCAAAAAAATGCCCTCGAAGATATGAAATCTTCGGGGGCATTGCGCTGTTATGTTACAGTAAAAGCCATTGCCTTTTCTGCAAATTGAGGATACCCTAAATCAAATGATGAAGAATCCTACATTTCCCTGCGCCCTTCCAAGGCTCTCATTAGAGTTGCGTCATCGGCAAATTCCAGGTGGCTACCTACGGGGATGCCGTAGGCCAGGCGGGTGGTTTTGACGGCGAAAGGCTTTACCAAACGGGAGAGGTACATGGCGGTGGCCTCCCCCTCGGTGTCCGGGTTGGTGGCCATAATCACCTCGGTGACTTCGCCATCCGCCACCCGGGAAATCAGCTCTTTAATCCGCAAATCGTCGGGGCCGACGTGGTTCATGGGGGAGATAACCCCGTGGAGCACATGGTACAGTCCGCCGTATTCCCGGGAGCGTTCCATGGCTACCACGTCCTTGGGGTCCGCCACCACGCAGATGGTGGCCCGGTCACGCTTGGTGCTCTGGCACAACGCACAGGGCCCGTCGTTATCCGTGAGATTTTGGCAGACCGGGCAGCAGTGGATGGCCTCTTTGGCCTCCACAATGGCGTCCGCAAAGGCCTGCGCCTCCCCTTGGGGGAGAGCTAGGACGAAAAACGCCAATCTCTGTGCCGACTTGTTGCCGATGCCGGGCAGGCGGGCGAACTGCTCCACCAGCTTTTCCAGCGCGGGGGGAAAATACTGCATATTACTCACCCCGCAGCACCGCGATGGCATCTTCCGCGTCGTCACTGCCGTAGATGGCGGAGCCCGCCACCAGAACGGTTGCGCCGGCGGCGATGCAGCGTTTGGCGGTTTCCTCGTTGACGCCGCCGTCTACCTCCAGCTCACACGCGGGGTTAAATTTGTCGATATACTCCCGCACTTGGTGGATGGTTTCCAGCTGATTTTCCAAAAAGGACTGGCCGCCAAACCCGGGCTCCACCGTCATGACCAGCACGGTGTCAATGTCCGGCAGGTAGGGCAAAATGGCCTTAGCCGCCGTGATGGGTCGGAGGACGATGCCGCACTTCACGCCGTTTTCCTTGGCGATGCGGAGGGCATCACGGATGCCCGCGGGCTGGTCCGCCTCAAGGTGGACGGTGATTAAATCCGCGCCGGCTTTGGCAAATTGTTCCACAAAGCGGGCGGGCTTCTGTACCATGAGGTGCACGTCCAAAAACATATCGGTGCAGGCCCGGAGGGACTTTACCACCGGCGCGCCGATGGTGATATTGGGGACGAACATGCCGTCCATCACGTCCACATGGAGCCAGTCGGCGGACTCCACCCGCTGAACGTCACGAGAAAGATTTGCAAAATCCGCAGAAAGAATGGAGGGGGCAATTTTAATCATTTTTTCATCACTCCTACAAGGGAACTTCATATTTGCGGGGTATGATAGGGGGACAACAGACAAGCCGCAGACGCACCCCCGCCGCACCCACGCATAAGATACCCTAAGCGGTCTCGGTGGGCGGCAGTGCCCGTTCTCCCCGGCCCGAAGCCCACGCCCTGCGCGCTACCGCCCTTGCCGCTTTTCAGATAGCCGGGAGGGCGAGGGAAATATCCCTTGCCTTCCCGGCAACGCGTTGCTCTATTCCTTTATTCTAATGAATGTTCCCCCTAAAGTCAACGTATTCTTGACAGTATGGGCATTGGGGCGGTAAAATAGAGGGATGAAGAGCCGTTTCCCACCACATACCACCGTGAATGGAAAGGACAAACCAATATGACTGACGCTACACAGCTTCCTCAGC
>JAVXKN010000229.1:0-1923 GCA_036647315.1 Oscillospiraceae bacterium
CTCGCCACCTATTTTTCCTCCGCCCATCGTCCCGCACTGATGGCCTTTCTCCGGCATCAGGTGCCCCACAAATATCGCTCTAAGCTGCGGGAAATTCAGCGGCGGCTCTCCATTGCCATGCGGGGCTGGCTGAAAACTCAAGGGACTTTGCTGCTCATCACCTTTTTTGTGCTCACCGCGGGGTTTCTTTATCTCCGCATTGACCTCGCGCTCATCATCGCTGCCGGCACCGCGCTTTTGGACGCACTGCCCGTCTTTGGCACCGGGCTGGTGCTCCTGCCATGGGCGGCGGTTTCCCTCCTCATGGGGGATTATCACCGGGCACTTGTTTTCTCACTGCTCTATGCATTTCTCTCCATTTTGCGCAGTTTTTTGGAACCCAAACTGGTGGGCGACCGGGTGGGGCTTCACCCGCTGGCGGCACTCTTTGCCATGTATGGCGGGTTCTGCTTCTTCGGGGTTTGGGGCATGATTTTCGCGCCCTTGGCGGGGATAATGGCAAAGCAGCTCCACGACTGCGGCCTACTACGACTGTGGCGAGAATAAGTAAAAAGGCGACCGCATGGCGGTCGCCTTTTTGTTTTGTCAGTGCCTGTTGTTGGCCGGTACATAATCCAAGTTTCCATCCGGCGTTACCACCGGCGTGGGATTGGGCGGCAGCGTGGGCTCTGTGGGACTGTCGGAGGATTCCGGGGGTAGCGTGGGGTCCGTAGTCCCTGACGCACCGGGCCAGGTGGTGGGGTCATTGATATCAAAGTCGGGGTCGTCCCGGGGCCAAGTCTCCGGCAGATTGGGGTCAAACTCCAAATTCAGATGGCTGGTGTGCACATCGCAGATGCCGGCAGGGCCCATATCGGTGAGTTTAACCTTAAAGAAGGCATCATCTCTGGCCGAAAAGGTGCCGCCCAGCCAGTTGCGCTCCACCACCAGCATGCCGATGGATTTTTTGTCCACTTCCGGGCAAAATTCGCTAACAAGATGGAAGAGACCTGTGCCCTCGCCCTTGTCGTTCTTGAAGGGGGATGCGGAGCAAACCTCTACCAACGCATGGGCGGTGCAGGGTTCCTGCGGCTCATCGCCCTTGGCAAAGACCCCGGTGGCGATACGGCCTCTCGGGTCCGCCTTACAGGCGTCTGTGGGGACCATGCCGCTATCCATGCAGTAGGACGCGGTTACAAGCTCCACATCGGTGGGCTTGGGGAAGTCCTGATTTGCCAGACCTTGATGGAGGGGCTGCATCACCTTTTTCCAGAGGACGGCGGGGGGATTCCCGGAGTTGCCCATGGGTTCCGGCTGCTTATAGCCACACCAGACCGCGGCGGTATAGTAGGGCGTATAGCCTACAAAGTAGCGGTCCTTTGTGTCACTGGTGGTACCGGTTTTGCCGGCTACGGTCATGCCGTTGAGTCTGGCGGTGCCGCCGGTGCCTTGTGCCACCACGTTTTTCAGCATGGAATTCATATAATATGCGGTGCTCTCTTTGAGGATAAAGCGGCTCTCCTCCTCATGCTCTAGGAGCACCTTGCCCTTGTTATCTGTTACCTTGGTGTAGGTGCGGGGCTGGATATACTTACCCATCCGGGGGAAGGCAGAATAGGCGGCGGCCATTTCATCGGTGGAAACGCCGTGGGTAAGACCGCCCAGTGCCAGAGGTGCCAAGTTAATATCAGAGAATTTCTGATTGCCTATCCACATCTCATCTACAAGACTGGTAAAGCCGAATTTGTCCCGCATAAACTCAAAGGAGGCCTGGGGTGTCACCAAATCCCCCAAAGTACGCACTGCCATAGGGTTGGAGGAAATTTCCACGGCCTTATTCACCGTCATTCTGCCGGTATAATAGCCGTGGGCGTTGACGGGCCACGGGTTTCCACCCTCCATACGGTAGGGCACATCGTCCAGCACGCTGTAAGGGGTGATAAG
>JAVXKN010000230.1:0-1915 GCA_036647315.1 Oscillospiraceae bacterium
CCGGGAATGAGACAGGTAGCCAAAACGGAACACCCCCTAAAACAGATTTTCTTCTATTGTACACGATAGAAGGGAAAATGTAAATGGGGACGAGGACGGGGGTTACGGATTGCCACACCAGCCCGCGGGCTGGTTCGCAATGACAGATTTGTTAGGTGGTGTCATTGCGAGGAGCCCGCAGGCGACGTGGCAATCCGTCCTGCCCCCCGTCCGTCCCCCGCTCCGCTCCCCATTTACATTTCTTCCGCTTTGCGTTATACTATAATACAATCCTAAAAAGAGAAGGTGCGACGTGAAACGCTCTGAGTTCAAAAATGCGGGAATGGTGAAGATTTTTGCCTCCTATTATAAGCCCCATAAAAAGCTGTTTGCCCTAGACATGGCCTGTACGCTGTGCATTGCGCTGGTGGAGCTGGCGTTCCCCTATGTGTCCAAGCGGTCTATGGAGGAGCTGCTGCCCAACAATATGTTCTCCGCGTTTTTCGCCGTGATGGCGGCGTTGCTGGCGGCCTACCTGCTGAAAACCGTCATGCAGTATGTGGTGACGTTCTGGGGCCATATGCTGGGCGTTCGCATTGAGGCGGACATTCGCCGTGATTTATTTTCCCATATGCAGGATTTGTCCTTCTCCTTTTACGACAAAAATCGCACCGGCCACCTGATGAGCCGTGTCACCAGCGACCTGTTTGAAATCACCGAGCTTGCCCACCACGGCCCGGAGGACTTTTTTGTGTCGGTGGTGACGCTGGTGGGGTCCCTGTGCATCATGTTCACCATCCGCTGGGAGCTGGCACTGGTGCTCTTCGCCGTGCTGCCCTTCTTCTTCATTTTCACCATCCTCATGCGCAAGCGGATGATGGCGGCCTCCACCGATGTAAAGCAGAAAATGGCGGGGATTAACGGCGATTTGGAGTCCTCCATCTCCGGCATGAGAACCGCCAAGGCCTTTGCAAACGAGGAGACGGAAATTCAGAAATTCGAGGGCTCCAACAAGGAGTTTAAGGGCGCGAAAAAGGGATATTACAAAGCCATGGCCGTCTATTTCTCCGGCTTAGAGTTCACCATGAGCCTTCTCTCCGTGCTGGTGATTGCCGTGGGCGGATTCCTCATTATGAAGGGGAAAATGAACTACATCGAGCTGATTACGTTCACCCTCTACGTCTCCGCGTTCCTCTCCCCCATCCGCAAACTCTCCAACTTCGCCGAGCTGTTCATGCAGGGCATGAGCGGGTTCAAGCGGTTTGTGGAGCTGATGCGGGTAGACCCGGAGGTGGCGGATGCCCCCGATGCCGCCGATTTGCAGGATGCAAAGGGCGATATTCAGGTTCAGAACGTCACGTTCCAATACGCCAAAACCGCCGAGCCGGTGCTGAAAAACGTGTCCCTCCATGTGAAGGTGGGGGAAACCGTGGCGGTTGTGGGCCCCTCCGGCGGCGGCAAATCTACCCTCTGCCAGCTGATTCCCCGGTTCTACGATGTCACCCAGGGGCAAATTCTGGTGGACGGCAAGGATGTCCGCACCCTCACCCAGCACTCCCTGCGGGAGGCCATCGGCGTGGTGCAGCAGGACGTGTTCCTCTTCGCCGGCACGATTAACGACAACATCCGTTACGGCAGGCCGGATGCCACCGAAGAGGAAATCCTCCGGGCGGCAAAGCTGGCGGAGATTTATGACGACATTATGGAGATGCCCGACGGCTTTGAAACCTATGTGGGCGAGCGGGGGGTCATGCTCTCCGGCGGCCAAAAACAGCGGGTGTCCATCGCCCGCATTTTCCTCAAGAACCCGCCGATTTTAATTTTGGACGAGGCCACCTCCAGTGTGGATACACGTACAGAAATTGAAATTCAAAAGGCTATGAATAACCTTATGAAGGGCAGAACCAGCTTTATCATCGCACATAAATTATCTACT
>JAVXKN010000231.1:0-1892 GCA_036647315.1 Oscillospiraceae bacterium
GAAGTAGGTGAGCTGAAAGGCCCGCTTGTCAATATCCAAGCCGTAGAGGTTTTTCTTCACAATCAGCGCCGCCGCGTCCTCCTTGGTGTAGCCGCAGCTCAAATAAATCTGCATCAGCACATCAAAGGCATACACCAAAATATGCCCGCTGCCCATGCAGGGGTCGATGATTTTAATATCCTCCGGTCGAACGGTTTTGTATTCCGAACGGATTTGCGCCAACTGTGTCAAGACGGCGGGTTCCTGCTCCGCCTCGTCTAAATAATACTTCCAGTCGGATTTCAGCCCGTCATCGGGGTGCCCCTCCAACCAGAAACGCCCCAAGGAGTTCTCCACCATGTACCGCACAATCCAGTCCGGCGTAAAGAGCTGGGTGGCGGAGGGGATGCGCTCCTTGGTGATTTTCACGTTCTTTTTCAGCAGGGCGAAGGTCTCGTCCTTGGGCTCGGTATTGTAGTACTGATACAGCCAGCCCACAATCTCCACCGCCTCGCGGAAGTCCGCCTCGTCGATGGAGAGGAGATCGCGGATGACGCCGTCGGGCTTGTCCCAGGAGAGGTCCAGCAGCAGCTCGGTGTAGTCGGCGGTCTTTTCAAAAAGCTCCGGCAGGATGGCACCTAGTGCGTTGCACTGGCGGATAAAGAGGGTCCGAAACAGATCGCCGGACTTTTCCGGGTCGTCCTTCAGGGCGTAAATTTCCTCTTTTTCCGCCTCGGAGAAGCCCAAATCCACGTTGGGGGCTTGGGTCACCAAGTCCGGCTCGAATTTGCCCGGGGTCTCGCTGGAGAGCACCCGCACACGGGTGGGCAGGTAGTCGTTGACCTCCATGAAGCGGACGGCGATCATGCGGTTAAACCAGGTGTAGGCGACTTCCTCCATGACGGTATCGTAACCGTCACTTTTTACATGGCTGACAAGGCTTGCCCGCTGGCCGACTGCGTCGCCGTCCAGCCGGGTCTGGGTGCCAAAGCCGGTGGGGAAAATGGCAAACTGGCTACCGCTGCTGCTGGGCTCGGCAATGGTCGTTGCAGTAATGCCAATTCGCCCCGCCTTATCCGCCGCCATCGCAATGAGCTTCCGCCGTGCACTCACCGCAAAATTCTTAATCGCCGTCTTATTCATGGGGTAGCCTCCCTATAATTTGCGTTTAATTAGTTCAGTAAATCCAGCTGCTTGCGTGCCTCTTTACCGTCTCGGGCACCCGCAGCAAGCTTCACAGCCAGACCGGCAGCGGTGCCGCTGTGCATGAGCTGATTGGACAGCACGCCCTCGCCGTTCTGCCCCTTCATCACCTGGTACAGTTTTACAATATTGACCGCAAACTCACGGCTCTCGGCAAGCACGTTGGAATAGTCCATCACGTCGCACCTCACAGCATCAGATTCATGTCGCCGTCCGCCAGTTCTTGGAGGAGGGCTGCCTTTAGTGTTGCCAACAGCTGGTCTACATCCTGCTCGGTTTTGAGCTGGACGGTTTTGCCCTTTGTGATGGTACGCATACTCACAGTTCTGGTTTTTATGACGGGTGCTACCGGTGCCGGGGGTTCACCGGGCTGGTTGCTCTCTTTTTCCTGCTGCTCCCGCTGAAGCTGCAGCTCGTAAGCGTCCATCTCATTGAGATAACGCTGCTTGAGTGTCTCGCTTTCCAGACGCATATTTTTCACCGTGGCCACTTCGTTGGAGTGGTCCAGCCGGTCCTTTAGCTCGGCAAAACCACCGGCGAATTTCTCGGCGAATTTCGCTGCATAAGGCTTGCTGTTCAGCAGCTCCAGTAGCTGTTTTTCATCCGCTGCCAGTTCCAGAAGTACCGGCGCGGATTCCTGCTCGATGAGCGCGAGATGGAGCTCGGCGTAGCGACTGAGCAGGTCGGGCAGCTTGTGAATTTCGCTGTAT
>JAVXKN010000232.1:0-1888 GCA_036647315.1 Oscillospiraceae bacterium
TCCCATATTTTTCTGCTTCCGTCGAAACCTGAGGCTTTACCACAATCAGGCATTTATCCCGGATGTGGTCCGCCGGGAGGAAGTCGTAAAATGTAAAGTTGTCGATAAACCGCTCCGCGCTGACCACCCCATAGCCGTCCTGATTGTGGTCTGAGGTATCGAAGGAGTCGGCAAAAATCAGCACATCGTCCCCCTCGTGTTCGGTGCCCATGGTGTCATAGCCGATGATAATCTCCCAATGTCCGCCCCAGTCATTCCAGCCTACCAGCACGGGGTAGCCCGCCTGAATCTGCTGCCGGAAGAACGCCATGTTGAGTTCCTCCAGATTGTCCCGGTAATCATAGGTTGTCACCAAATCAAACCCGCCGACGTGGTCTAAAATCTCTATCATTTGCTCCAGGCAGGTGCCGGTGTGTTGCTGGGAATGGTCGCTGCGCAGTGCGGCTAAATTTTCCTCGTTCCAGTCCCCCAAAACGCCGTAGTAGTCCAGCACCATCAAGATGGAGGTGGGGCCGCAGGACCACCACGCGCTTTGCTGCATGGTCTTGAACTGGGGGAGGAGGGAGCGGGAGTCGGTGGACTTCAGATTGTAAAAGTCCAAATTGTAAAAATAGGGAGAAGACCCGTGGTCGCCCACCCGATCCCAGACGTCGGCACCCTCGTCATGCAAGGGATGTGTGTTTGGAAGCTTCATTTCATTTGTGAAATTGCCTGTGGGGAGTGCCGGACGGAGGGTGAGCAGCAACGCGCAGCAGAGAGCGCACAGAACGAGGCACCCGCACAGAGCCGCCCATAGCGGAATTTTTTTCTGCATTTCTGTTCGCCTTCCTTCACAGCATCCATCGAAAAAATACAAAAGAAGCGTGCCAGAACGCTACACCGCATAAGACGGATTCACGCAGACAGGCAACGCTTCTCTTGACATAAATTTAGCACAAACTACACCGGAAGTCAATACAGAGGATATGCAAACGGGCGGGGAAGATGGGGTGGTGGGCGGTGCAAGGGAGGCATCAAGAAGCTGCGAGGGGTGCGCTCCCCGCCCCTGTTTTCCAAGCCGGTAACTGTGCTCCTACGCCGCCGGGCACTGTCTGCCCGTGTGGTCCATGGTGTAGGTGCCGGGCAAAATGAGCTGGGAGACCGGCACGCAGGTGTAGCCCCCCTGAATCAGCCCCTCCAAAATCCGGGGTAACGCCTCCGGCGTATGGAGGGCGGCGTTGTGAAACAGGACGATAGACCCCGGCGAAACTTTGGAGATTACCCGCTGTGTAATCTCGGTGGCGGGGAGCTTTTTCCAGTCTAAGCTGTCCACATCCCACTGGATGGGCTCCATGCCCAGACTGCGGACGGCGGCGATGACGTGGTCGTCGTACTCGCCGTAGGGCGGGCGGAAGAGGGTGGGGCATTTGCCGGTGACGGCCTGAATTTTCTCGTTGCAGGCGGTGATGTTTTTGGCGATTGCCTCGGCGGAAAGGGCGTTAAAATGGGCGTGGTCGCTGGAGTGATTCATCACCTCGTGCCCCGCGTCAGAGAGTGCCTTTACGGACTGCGGGTATTTGTCCACCCAGTCCCCCACCACAAAAAACGTGGCCTTCACATTGTACTTCGCCAGAATCTCAATGAGATTCTCCGTGTCTTCATTGCCCCACGGTGATGTAAGATTGCGGCACTCAAATTTAAGGTACTTTGCTGTTTTAATTATAATATCACAAATCCAGTCACTTTTCAAGATAATTCGCATTTCAACAAATTTTGACTTTATCACCTAAAGAAAGGCGGTAGCAGGGAAAACCCTCCACAACAAGGTGAATTTACCGGCGTGAAGTTGGGGGTTCAACAGCATAAAAAAGCGAGCCGCGCCCGGGGGATTCCCCCGGGGCGCGGTTCG
>JAVXKN010000233.1:0-1879 GCA_036647315.1 Oscillospiraceae bacterium
CAGGTTGCCGTTAAAGACTTTATAAAGGCCACCCTTAGAGTAGAGAAAGCGGATGTGGGTCTGCAGCTTTTCGCTCCGCTGGAAGGAGTCGGTGAGCTGGTTGATGAGCCTGTCTTCCTCCGGGGAAAGGTCGTAGGGATGGGCTTTGTCCACTGTGGGGAAGTCGGTGTCCAGCAAATCGTAGGTCGTGCCGTCAATCACCACAGTTTTGTGCTCATAGTCGATTTTATCCAATAGCAGCCGGTCGTCCATGCCAAAGCCCGGGTTCCGCAGGATTTTCTGCCCCTCCAATTTGAACAGAATGAGGGCGATGGCCTTGTGCATCCGGGCGGCCAGCAGAATGTCCTTTTCCGTATACTTGGCGGCATCGCCATTGGTGAGCTTGGCGGCGAACCGAGACACGTCGGTGGTCTGGTAGACCTCGTTGGCAAAGAGAGCCAGCGGCCGCAGAGAGATGCCGTACCCTGTCTCAATGACCTCCAGGTTATTATAGTGAATGGAGTTAATCAGTACGGTGGCCACTGCCGTGCGGCTGCCGGTGGCGGCACCCATCCACAGTACATCGTGGTTGCCCCACTGAATGTCCACGGAGTGGTGTTCTAAAAGGGAGTCCATAATAATGTCCGCCCGGGGGCCTCTGTCGTAAATGTCGCCCACCAGATGGAGCCGGTCCACCACCAGACGCTTAATGAGGTCACAGACTGCCACCACAAAATCTTCCGCCCGGTCAATGTTGATGATGGTGTTGATGATATTCTCGTGGTAGTCCTTTTTCACGTTGACCCCGGCGGTGGTATTTAAGAGCTCGTCGATGATGTAGGCGTATTCCGGGGGGAGGGCCTTGCGGACTTTCGAGCGGGTGTACTTGGAAGTCACCAAACGGCAGAGCTCCAAAAGGCGGTTTAAGGTGATACGGTACCATTCCGTCATATCGGGCAGTTCTTTTGAAATTTCGTCCAGCTTTTCGTGGGGGTAGAAAATGAGCGTTGCCAGTGCCCCACGGTCAGCGGAGGAGAGGGTGCCGTCAAAGATTTTGTCGATTTTCTCCCGGACGGTGCCGGAGCCGCTGTTCAAAATGTGGAGAAAGGCCTCGTGCTCACCGTGGACATCGGACATAAAGTGCTCAGTGCCCTTCGGCAGATTCAAAATCGCCTGCAGGTTGATGATTTCACTGCTGGCGGCGCGGACAGTGGGATACTGCCGGGCAAGCATCTGCAAATAGCGCAGCTCGGTGGGCTGCTGGGTGGTGTCAATGTTCATGGTGCGGAACCTCCTTTTGAGATGGGCTTTTTCACTGATTCCAGTGTATCACATCCCAAAGGAAAAATAAACCATAGATATGTCGGGGAGTTCTGTAAAATTCAGGGTGGCAAATGCAGGTCTATATATGTTATAATATGCCAGATACGGCAGAAAGAAGAGGGAGGTGGCCATTTTGAATATTGCCATTGTGGAGGACGACGCGGCAGACAGAGAATATCTGTTAGACTGCCTTGCCATTCACGCGGACGATGCCAAGGTGCCCATGTCTATCTCCAGCTTTGAAAATGCAGCTACATTTTTGGGCGATGGCTCCCCCGGCCGATATGATTTAATCTTCCTGGATATCTACATGGGGGATGTCACCGGCATGGAACTGGCCCAAAAACTGCGTGATGCCCATGTGGGGAGCCAAATTGTGTTCGTCACCTCCTCCGTGACCCACGCCGTCACCAGCTACGAGGTGTCCGCCACCTACTATTTGCTCAAGCCCTATGTATACGACCAGTTTTCCAAAATGATGCAGACGGTTTACAGTCGGGTGAAGACCAAGGAGCCCACCATTAGCGTGAAAGTAGGGCACGACTTAGAGACTTTGCCGCTCTCCGCCATCCGCTAT
>JAVXKN010000234.1:0-1876 GCA_036647315.1 Oscillospiraceae bacterium
CACCCGCCATGTTCGCTCAGAACATTAACGCGGCAAGAGCTGCGCTGGAGCAGGGTGCGTGCCCGGAGGATCCTAAAACCCAAAAGCGGTATTTCGAAATCCTTTACAAAACCAAGGGCCCGCTTGCGCTGGATCAAAAGCAAATTCTCCCCGCGCTGGCGGGCAAATCCCAGTATGGCACTCTGCCCTTTGCCTCCGTGGCGGCAGACTTTCGGCTCATCGAAACCGCCGCTGTTGCGCTTTACATCCCCCAAGGAAAAGGGGCAGAACTCATAGCGGAACTCCGCCGCGATGGCCCCACCCGAAAGCTTCTCCAGCAGTTGGGTGCCTACGGTGTGAGCATTTATCCAAACCAGCTCTCGGCGCTGCTCCGCACCGGTGCCGCCGAGGAAATTGACAAAGACCTGTTCGCCCTACGGGACCAAAGCCTCTATCATAAGGAGACCGGTCTCACCATAGAGGTGGAAGAAGGGCAGTCGTTTATTTTGTAAAATAGCGGTCGACTTTCTGCGGCAAGTTTGCTGACGAAAGCCGGTAGCCATATTTTAAAAGAGAAAGGATCAATGCCTATGTCTATCAAGGTAGAGGTTTGGGGGGATTACGCCTGCTTCTCCCGGCCGGAGATGAAAGTAGAGCGGGTGTCCTACGACGTGATGACCCCCTCGGCTGCACGGGGCATTTTGGAGGCAATTTATTGGCACCCGGGGCTTCGCTGGCACATCGACAAAATCCATGTGCTGAACCCCATTGTCTTTACCAATCTTCGCCGCAACGAGGTCTCCTCCAAGCTCTCCGGGGCGGCGGCCAAAGCCGCCATGCTGGGCAGCGCCGCACCCTTAGAGCTCATCACCTCCGGTGACATTGTCCAGCGCGCCGCCATGCTGCTCACCAATGTGCGCTATGTGATTGAGGCGCATTTTGACCTCACGGAGCAGGCCGCGCCGGGGGACAACGACGGAAAATTTCAAGACATTATGAAGCGCCGTCTGGAGCGGGGTCAGTGTTACCACACACCCTGCTTCGGCTGCCGGGAATTTCCAGCAAGCTTTTGCCGCTTTGAGGGAGAGCCGACGGCGGTACCCATCACCGCCGACTTGGGGTATATGCTCTACGACATGGATTACAGCGACCCCGAAAATATCATCCCCATGTTTTTTCGTGCAAAACTGGAAAACGGCGTCCTGAACCTACGGGACTGCGAGGTGGTTCGATGATTCTTCAAGCACTGGTATCCCACTACGAAACTCTGGTGCGCCAAGGAAAACTGGAAGCGCCGGGCAGAAGCCCCGTGTCGGTGTCCTACGCCCTGCGCCTCTCCCCCGATGGCCAGCTGCTCCAGCTTATGAGCCTGAAAACACCGATGCTCAAGGGGAAAAAGGAAGTGCTGTCCCCCAAAACATTGAGTCTCCCCACTCCGCCCAAAAAGGGCACCGGAATCACCCCCGGCTTTTTAAGCGGCAACGCCACCTACCTGTTGGGGCTGGACAGCAAGGGGGATTTGCCATGGACTTTGGCGCGTTATGAGGCGGCGCGGGATTTGCATCTCGCCCTGTTGGATGGCATTGATACCCCGTCCGCCCACGCCATTCGGCAGTTTTTTGCGTTGTGGCAGCCGGAAAATGCCGCCGCTCACCCGGCGCTCTCCGAAGCCTTGGAGGAGCTTGCCGCCGGCGTCGTCCTTATTTTCATGGTGGATACGGATTTTGCCCACGAGGACCCGGAAGTTCTCTCTGCTTGGCAGCGGCACTATGACAGCGCTGACCCGAACGCGGTGGAGATGCCCTGCTTGGTCACCGGAAAAATCGCGCCCACCGCCCGCCTGCACCCGCTGATTAAAGGCGTGCGCAACGCCCAAGCCATGGGCACCAACCTCGTC
>JAVXKN010000235.1:0-1857 GCA_036647315.1 Oscillospiraceae bacterium
GACCGCTTAAACTGCTGGGAGAAAAACCGGCGGAAAAAGAGGGTTTCCCATTTGAGCAGTTCTTTGCGGGAGTAACTGCCGCCAAAGGCGTGCTCCGCCAGACGGAGAATTTTCGCCGGTGAAAATCCCCACCGCAGAGCGTAGTAGAGGAAGAAGTCGTGAAGCTGATAGGGCCCCACCAAATCTTCGGTTTTTTGGGCGATTGCCCCCTCAATGGCGGGGAGGAGTTCCGGGGAAATGGGGGTGTCCAAAATGTCGTCCAGCACGGCGGAAAGCTTTTTGTCCTCCCCCTGCTTATCGAAGCTGACAAAGGACACCAACTGCCGCACCAGCGTTTTGGGAATATCGGCGCAGACGGCGTAGCCGCTCATGTGGTCGCCGTTGTAGGTGCACCAGCCCAGAGCCAGTTCGGACAGGTCGCCGGTGCCGATGACAAGGCCGCCGCACTGATTGGCTAAATCCATGAGAACCTGTGTGCGCTCACGGGCTTGGGCGTTTTCAAAGGCGGCATCGTGGCGGTTTTGGGGCTGAGCAATGTCCTTAAAATGACTGGTGACAGTGGCGGAAATGTCGATGCGCTTCAGGGTGGCACCCAGCCGCTCCGCCAGCAGGACGGCGTTATCACGGGTGCGGTCGGTGGTGCCGAAACAGGGCATCGTCACCGCCAAAATGTCTGACGCGGGCCGATGGGCCAGCCGCAGGGCAAGGGCGGTGATGAGGACAGCCAATGTGGAGTCCAAACCGCCGGAAAGCCCCACCACGCAGGCCTTTGCCCCGGTGTGCTCCAAACGGGTTTTCAGCCCCAAAGCTGCGAGCAGGAGAATTTCGTCGCACCGCTTTTGCAGCTTTTCAGGGTCTTCCGGGATGAAGGGGGTTTTGGAAATGTGCCGGGTCAGCTCGGTGTCCGCCGGCTCTAGCGAGAAAGAAATGGCGGGGGTATCGCCGCAGTCGGGCTGTCCGGCAGAGGTTTGACGGCGGGCAAAGGCCAGACGGTTTACGTCCAGTTCGGAGAGGGTGAGCCCCACGGCGAACCGCCGTTCCGCCAGAATTTTGCCGTTTTCCGCGATGAAATTGTGGCCCCCAAAGACCCCGTCGGTGGAGGATTCCCCCTGTCCGGCGGCGGCGCAGACCATGCCGCAGGAGAGCCGGGCGGACTGGGCGGCAATCTGGGTGCGCCGTCCCTCCGCACGACCCACCAGCTCGTTTTGGGCAGTCAGATTCAGGTTTACCACCGCCTCCGGGGCGGTTTCGCCGTCAAAGGTGATGCCCAGCACCAAATTTTCCATGGTTTCACAGCGGAAAATGGGCCCGGTTTCGTCGCCGGGGGTGAACCATCGGGTCTGGGCGGGGGTCAGCTCTCTTTTGGCCACAACGCCCAGCAGCACCCCCTTGTGGAGGACGGCGGCGCAGTTATACAGCCGGCCCTTTCGGAGCAGGGGCAGACCGATTACCGCCAGCATATCCAGCCCCCGGGTGGCCTCCAACACCAGGTCTAACCCCTCCAACGCCCCACGTTGCAGAGTGTCTTGGAGGAACAAATCCCCGCAGGTGGCCCCGGTGAGACACAGCTCGGGGAGCACCAAAATTCGCACGTCTTGGCGGTAGGCCTCCCGCATGAGGGTAAAGCAGGCCTCCGCGTTGTACCGGCAGTCCGCCACCTTGATGTTGGGCGTTCCCGCCGCCACCTTGATGAATCCGTCCTTCATAAAAAGCACCGTCCTTAATTGTTGTACTCGCTGCGTATCTAAAAATGCAAGCTATCGTAAAATATTCAGGTAGGAGCGCGTCTAATTAGCTTTTTACAAATAACTGTTTTAGGGTTTCAACATCTTGGATTTTTCCATCCAGTTTCCGATG
>JAVXKN010000236.1:0-1850 GCA_036647315.1 Oscillospiraceae bacterium
TCAGGGCGAAGGAGTAGTTGGGGGTGACATCTAAGGTGTAGTCGTAGCCCAAAATGTCTGAGGCGCGGTTTTCCACCCGGTCTACAACGGTTTCAAAGGCTTGCTGATTTTTCACGGTGCCCAGCTGGGTGCCGTTGACGGAGACCACATAGCTGGGGGTGTAGACAGTGGAGATGACGAAGGTGGCGGCCGCAGTGAGCGCGGCGGCTAAAAATAAAACGGGCCCTAGCCGATGACCGGCAAGGGTGGCATCTGTTTTGTGAAAGATGTGTCCTACCCGGCGACCCAGGCGGGCGGCGTTGTCCAACAGGGCAGAGGCGGTGTCGTGAAGGACGGGCTGTCCGGCGACTGAATCGCTCAGGTGATGTTGCGGCAGCAGTTCATCCATTGGGGCAGACCTCCTTTTCGTAAAGTGTTACAAATGGTTACAATAGTTATAATACACGCACAGACCAGATACGTCAAGCCTTTTTTCACTTTTCCTCAGATAAAAAAAGAATTGCTTTGTCACCCTTTTGTTATCAATATCTGGTACTGTTACCATTACTTTCACAGAATTCCCTACAATTAGGGGGATTTATTTGAGTACACACCCCACAGAGAGGGTGGAGATTTGGGCACAATGACAGGGAAATCAAAAGCAGCCCCGACGAAACTTCGTCGGGGCTGCTGTAAGGGTGCAGGAGTTACTTGCGGAGGATGATGCCTGTCTGGTCGCCGAACAGCGCGCCGGCGTTGACTTCATCGTAGTCGATGTGGACGGCATCGGCGCAGTTGTCGCCAACACGGGCCAGAACTTCGTCGAAAATCAGCTTGCGGGTGCCGTCGCCGGTCTGCAGCTGGACGATTTCGCCGTTTTTGATGCCGTACTTCTCGGCAGTGGCGGGGGTGAGGTGGACGTGGCGCAGGGCGACGATGACGCCCTCCTTCAGATCTACAGAGCCGTTGGGGCCAACCAGGGTGCAGCCATCGGTGCCGGAGAGCTTGCCGGACTCACGAATTTGGGGGGTGAGGCCGATGATGCGGGCATCGGTGAAGGAGAGCTCCACTTGGCTCTGGGGACGGCAGGGGCCTAAGATGGACACGCCCTTCAGGGTGCCCTTGGGGCCGACGATGTCAACCTTCTGTGCGCTGGCATACTGGCCGGGCTGAGAGAGGTTCTTTTTGGGCTCTAAGGCGAAATCCTTGCCATAGAGGGCATCTAAATCCTCGCGGGAAACATGGACGTGACGGCCGGAGCCTTCAATCATAACGTGTAGATTTTCCATTGTAATACCTTCCTTTTCTAAAACGTGGTCTGTTTTCGCTCATAATATATCATGATTGGTGAGAAAATACAAGGGTATCCGCAAAAAATTGACTTTACAAACTGTATAGTTATCTGTATACTATACACACTGTTGATTGTGTATTATATAATGTAGGACATAAGGGGTGTTTTTTCGTGAGTACAACCTTCTCCCGCTCCCTCTCCCTGCTGCGGCAGGAAAAGGGCATTTCCCAGCGCGCCGCCGCCAAAGATTTGGGCATCTCCCAGGCACTGTTATCCCACTACGAAAACGGAATTCGTGAGCCGGGTTTGGCCTTCGTGACCCACGCCTGCGACTATTACATCGTTTCCGCCGACTTTCTGCTGGGCCGAACCCTGTCTCGGGACGGCTCTGTCATCGACCCGGAAAATCTCTATGACATCTCTGACGAGAAAGGGAGCGTCCTCCACGGCAGCATTATGGCAAGTCTCACGAAAAAGCTGCTGGTGAATTCTGTGGGGGTGCTCTTTGACCTGTTGGGCAAGGTGGACGACAAGACGGCCATCAAGGCGGCCTCCGACTATTTGGGGACAGCGGTTT
>JAVXKN010000237.1:0-1828 GCA_036647315.1 Oscillospiraceae bacterium
GGGCCGGAGGTGATGCGGATATTGACCCCCATCTCCCCTGCGATAATACCCGCAAGGGTGGTTTTGCCCAGACCGGGTGGGCCGTGGAGGAGCACATGGTCCAGGGGTTCGTTGCGCATTTTTGCCGCCTCAATGAAGATGGACAGGTTCTCCTTGGCTTTTTCCTGTCCGATATATTCGATAAGACGTTTTGGGCGGAGGGAAACCTCCCCGTCGTCCTCAGAAATCAGCGACGAGGTGACGAGAGGCTCCTCGGTTTCAAAACCGTCGTTGGAAAAATCGATGCTCATGCACTTGTCATCTCCCCGTCTTGTAATCCTTGACGATTTCCTCAAGGCACTCTAAAAAGGCTTCTTCGCCAAAGGTATTGACTTTGAACAGCACTGCCTGACTGCCGCCGGAGGTAATGGCGGAGAGGGAAAGCTGTCCGCGGTTTTCAAACACGGCGACGTTGAGGCTCACTCGGTTGCCGCCTATCATGCTGTACCGCTCGAAAACGCGGACAGAGCAATGAACCTCATCTGTGTCAAAGTCGCTGCCGCCCTCCAAGCTGGCGGAGGAGCTGCCGTTCAAAATGCCTTCGATGATGAGGTCCATCAGTTCCTTGCAGTCACCCTGCAAATTACATTCATATTTTGCCATGCTACTTCATCATTCCCTTCAGTGCCTGACGGATGATGTCCTCCAGCGGTAGGTTCTCCATGTCGATACCCCGAAGAGCGGCAGAAATGTCGGCAGGGCCGTAGCCCAGCACCGCCAGTGCGGCACCCGCCTCGCTGGCCTTGTTTTGAGGAATCACCGTAACACCGCCTCCGGCGTAACGCTCCCCCATAGTGGCAAGCTGGCCCTTAGCCAGCTTGTCTTTTAATTCCAAAATAACGCGCTGGGCGATTTTTTTCCCAATGCCCGGTGCCGCCGTCAAGGCGCGCTCATCCTCGGTGATGATGCTCATGGCTAAATTTTCCGGCGTAGAGGAGGACAAAATAGCCAGAGCAGCCTTAGGCCCCACGCCGGAAACACCGATGAGCATCTGAAAACAGGAGAGCTCGTTTTCCGTGGCGAAACCATAGAGGTCAAAGGTGTCCTCCCGAACGTGGAGATAGGTGTAAAGGGTGGCAACTTGCCCCTTGGTGAGGTGGCTGATGGTGTAATTTGTGGTGCGGCAGGCATAGCCTACGCCGCCGCAATCAATGACAGCCAGATAGGGCGCAAGGTGCGCCACGGTGCCTTTCACATAGTAAAACATAGTTCAGCGACCTTTCAGCAGTGATGTGGAAGTGCGGGCGTGGCAAAGGGCAATAGCCACCGCATCGGCGGCATCGTCAGGCTTGGCTACCGCTTTGAGCTTCAAAATCCGCTTGGTCATCTCCATGACCTGCCGCTTTTCGGCGGCTCCGTAGCCCACCACAGCCTGCTTCACCTGAGAGGGGCTGTAAGAGAAAATCGGCACACCGTACTTCTCCGCCGTCATTAAAATCACACCTCGGGCTTGGGCGACCCCAATGCCGGTGGTGACGTTGGTGCCAAAATAGAGTTCTTCAATCGCCATGGCCTCCGGCTGAAACTGGACAATGAGAGCCTCCATGTCGTTTGCAATCTGCAACAGCCGCTTGGGAAGGGGCTCCCCCGCCGGGGTATTGATGGCACCGCAAGCGATGAGGGACTGCTTGCCGCCCGCCGCGTCTAAAACGCCGAAGCCCACGATGGGCATGTGAAGGCCGTTGTTCAGGGTGACGTGTTGCATCAGTCCATCCTCTCAAAGTGCGTTGGAATGCACTGTAGGCAGGTGCAATTCATCTGAATAGTGATGAATAAGTTGATTTATTAG
>JAVXKN010000238.1:0-1765 GCA_036647315.1 Oscillospiraceae bacterium
TGGGGGAAAAGCTGGAAAAGGGTCTCATAGAGCTCTATCAGCTCTCTCTGGACGGGCAGGCGGTCTGCACCGGCAGTATTCTCTCCGAGGATGACGAGTGCGGCGTGGTGTGCGCGGTGGCGGTGCGGCCGGAATATCGGCATCGGGGACTGGGGGCGCATATGAGCACCTTCCTCACCAATCGCATTTTGGAAAAGGGGAAGACGCCCCGGCTCAACAGCGGCTACGATGCCGTGGCAGAGCTCTATCGTCAGGTGGGCTATGTGACCTGCGGCAGATGGGGCGAGCTGTACTTATAAGGGGGACAAGAAATGCTAAAGCGTTACGTCCGACAGATTTCGATTTTATGCGCCGGACTTCTGGTCAGTACCATTGGAATTGTGTTTATGCTGCGGGCCAACATTGGGTTGGAGCCGTGGAGCTGCCTGCAGCAGGGCTTGGAGCTTGCCACCGGCGTGTCCTTCGGCTTCGCCTCGGTGATTGTGGGGGCCGTGGCCATTGCCATAGCGGTGGTGTTCGGCGAGCAAATCGGGCTGGGGACGCTGGCCAATGTCTTTCTCTGCGGCATTTTTATCGACGGACTGTTGGCGCTGAATATCATTCCGGAGATGCAGACCATGGCGGGTGGCATCGTGATGCTGCTGTTCGGCATGGAGTTTTTGGCGCTGGGCACTTGGCTCTATATGAGCGCCTGTTTGGGCGTTGGCCCCCGGGACGCGCTGATGGTGGCGCTGGCGAAAAAAACAGGCCGCTCGGTGGGCGCCTGCCGGTCCACGTTGGAGCTTTTGTGTATTCTGGCGGGCTGGATGATGGGCGCGAAGGTGGGCGTGGGCACCGTCATTACCGCCGTAGGCGTGGGCGCGCTGTTCAATCTCAACTTCAAGCTGCTCCATTTTGACGCCGCCTACCTCAAGCACGAGAACGTGGCGGATACCCTGAGACATTGGCTCCATAAGACGTAATACAGAAAACCGCCGAACCGCAGTATCACTGCAGTTCGGCGGTTTTCCTTTTGAATGAAAGTGACCAAGTTTAACGCCGGGCACACGGCGGTAAACGCGTAAAAACCGGGCAAAAGGGTACAAAAAAACGCCCGTCTTCCTGCCGGATAGACGTGGGCGTAGTAATCTGTCCCGGTTCCGGCGGGAGCATCACTCATTTGCCATGTATCTGACTTATCCCAAAAAGATGGGCATCACAGTGACCGACTCGTGGGGAATTGCACCCCGTTCCATGGATTTTCCGCCGAAACGGAAACCAAATGAGAAACAATATGAATTTGTAACCTTAGAATACCACGGGTGGTAGCATTTGTAAAGGGGTAACACAAAATAAAACAAAATAGCCGCCCTAGGTCTACCGCGACAATCTGGGCCGTCACGGACGAATTTTCAGGCCTGCCCACGCTTTGCCCGGTCTTTTGCGGTGGAGCGGTTTGGCTGAAAATTGGATAACGTGGCATCTCGGGCAGTTTTTGCGACATTTCACGCAAAATATCCCGCAAAATTGTTTTAGTTTGCTATTCTTTTCACAGTGGATAACGGAGATAGAAACCACAAAACCAAGAAAAGGAAGTGCGCAAACCATGAAAAAATTTTTAACACTGATTCTGGGCGTAGTACTTACAATGTCCCTGGTTGCATGTGGCGACGACCCCGCAGTAACAAAACCGGATCCCCCTGAAGCATCGCCGGTGGCAACGACCATCGCACCCGAACCCACCGCAGCACCCGACCCCACCGAGGGCTATCCCCTGAGCTATACC
>JAVXKN010000239.1:0-1759 GCA_036647315.1 Oscillospiraceae bacterium
CGACGAATTCGTCTTCTACCTCCACAACCCCGGCAGCAAAAAAAAGACGCTGGATGTCTGCAACCATCTGCAGGAATTGGTGCGGCACTGTCTCACCGAATACCCGGAGCGGGAAGTGACCCTCTCCATCGGCGTTGCCCCCGCCCACCGGGGGGACACCTTCGACGAACTGTTCAAAATCGCCGACGACGCGCTCTACCGTGTCAAGGAGCGGGGTCGGGACGGCGTTGAGTTTTCAGAGACTGAATAAAAGGAAGGCGTTTGCACTGCAAACGCCTTCCTTTTTTATGCTCTTTTTTAGGTCACATCGGGGAGATACAAAATGGGGTCTACCGCCGTACCGTCCTTCTCAATGACGAAGTGCAGGTGGGAGGCCTTCATGGTTTCCGCCAGAGCGGTGTTGCCCACGGAGCCCAAAATGGTGCCGGTCTCTACGGCATCCCCCGCTTTGACGGTGGGTTTTGCCGCCAGATTGGCGTACTGGCTCACAAGTCCGCCGCCGTGGTCCACGGTGACGGTGGTGCCCATCAGGTCATCGTCATAGACGGCGGTGACGGTACCCCGGGCGGTGGCCAGCACTTGGGTGCCCAAATCCGCCCCGATGTCAAGGCCGGAATGGGTGCGCCAGTCCGCCATGGTCTCGTCGTAGGCCAGGGCCTCCAAACTGTACCCCGCGATGATTTCGCCCTTGACGGGCCAAGTGAATACCAATGCGGCGGGGGCGGGCTTCGCCGAGGGAATGGGGGGCGGCGTGGGGGTTGGGGTAGGCTTTGCTGTTGGATGGGGGGTTTGGGTAGAGATGGGGGGCAGGGTGGGCGTTACCGTCACCTGCGCCGTGGCTCCCACCGTCACATCACTGTCCAGTCCGCGGAAGAGAAAATAGCCCGAAATTCCTATGGTGGCGACACACAGGAACAGGACTATGTAGAAGCCCTTTCCTGCGATAAAATCGCCAACGTGCTGCAAAAATGGTTTCTGTTTCATTCAGAAACACCTCCGAGGAATAGTGTTGACACCGGAAACAAAGGTTATTCATACTTTCGCGCCAAATATTAACTTTCTAATAACTTTTCCCGCTTTCCGTTGACTTGCAAGGCTTTCGCGCCTATGATGAGGACACTTGCTACGCCGAAGGAGATTTTTTTCCATGGATAACGCCACTTTGATAACCCCTGAAAAGCCCCAAGTTCAAATTCCGGTTGCCAAGAAGAAGAAACGCTGGGTGAAGATTCTCATCATCGTCGCCCTCCTCCTTGCCTTGGTCTTTTTTGTCTTTGTGCGCCCCCTGCTCTCCGTTTCGGGCCAGCTGAATAACGCCCTTTACACCGCGGAAACGGCGCAATATCGGGACCTCACGGTGGCGGTGTCCGGCACCGCTACCGTCCTGCCTACGGACTCCTATAAGGTGACAGCCCTAGTGAAAGGTGAAATTCTCGCCGCCCCCTTTGAGGAGGGGGACATTGTCCGGGAGGGGGATTTGCTCTACTCCATCGACCCCGGCGATTTGGAGAATACCATCGCCCGGACAGAGCTCTCCCTGCAGCAGGCCCAGCTCTCCTACGATCAGATGCTGAAAAGTCGCACCGACCAGCAGGTGGCTGCCACCGCCGGCGGCACCCTGCAAACCCTCTATGTGACGGTGGGGGATACCGTCCAGCCCGGCAGCAAAATTGCCGATATTTTAGACCGCAGTTCCATGACCATCACCCTCCCCTTCCACAGCGTGGCCGCCCAGAAGTTCTATGTGGGCCAGCCCGCC
>JAVXKN010000240.1:0-1734 GCA_036647315.1 Oscillospiraceae bacterium
ATCAGGTTTACGCCGTCTTAGGGGACGGCGAAATCGAAGAGGGGCAGGTCTGGGAGGCCTGCATGTCCGCCGCCAAATTCCATTTGGATAACCTCTGCTGCGTGGTGGATGTGAACGGCCTGCAGATTGACGGCAAAACCAGTGACGTGATGCCCTCCGAGCCGCTGGACAAAAAATTCGAGGCCTTCGGGTTCCGTGTTTTGAAGGTGGACGGACACAGCTACACCCAACTGCTGGCAGCCTTTGAGGACGCACGCACCAACGTGGTGTGCCCCACCATGATTCTGGCAAACACCGTCAAGGGCAAGGGTGTCTCCTTCATGGAAAACGACGCGGGCTGGCACGGAAAAGCCCCCAACGACGAGCAGTATGAAGTCGCCAAAACCCAGCTTTCCGCAAATCTTGCCAGACTGGAGGGGAAATAACATGGGTGAGTACATTGCAACCCGCGCCGCTTACGGCGACAGCCTTGTTTCCTTGGCAGACGCAAACCCCGACCTTTTGGTGCTGGATGCCGACCTGTCCTCCGCCACCATGACTAAAACCTTTGCCAAAGCCTACCCGGACCGCTTTTTCAATCTGGGCATCGCCGAGTGCAACATGGTGGGCGTGGCCGCCGGCCTTGCCACCTGCGGCAAAAAGCCCTTTGTCAATACCTTTGCCATGTTCGCCGCAGGCCGCGCCTTTGAGCAGGTCCGCAACAGCGTTGCCTACCCCCACCTCAATGTAAAAGTCGTCGGCTCTCACGGCGGTCTGTCCGTGGGTGAGGACGGTGCCACACACCAGTGCTGCGAGGACTTTGCCACCATGCGCACCCTCCCCGGCATGGTGGTGCTCTGCCCCTGCGACGGCAACGAGATGCGTGCCGCCACCAAGGCTTTGCTTTCCTACGAAGGCCCCGCCTATATGCGTCTGGGCCGTCTGGCAGTGGACACGGTGACGGATACCCTCCCCGATTACAAATTTGAAATCGGCAAGGGTGTCACCGTAAAGGACGGCAGCGACGTGACCATCGTCGCCACCGGCATGATGGTGCAGATGGCTCTCAAATCCGCAGAAGCACTGAACGCACAGGGCATTTCCGCCCGGGTTTTGGACTTCCACACCATTAAGCCCCTTGACGAAGAACTCCTCCTCAAAGCGGCGAAAGAAACCGGCTGCATCGTCACCACCGAGGAACACAACGTGATTGGCGGCTTAGGTGCCGCAGTCTGCGAGTACCTCTCCGGCGTGTGCCCTGTGCCCGTTGTCCGCCACGGCGTGATGGACGAATTCGGCCGCTCCGGCAAGGCACCCTTAGTCCTAGAGGCCTACGGCCTCACCCCCGACGGCATCACAGCGGCAGTCCAAAAGGCAGTCGCCCTGAAGT
This sequence comes from Oscillospiraceae bacterium, assembly GCA_036647315.1. Lineage (GTDB taxonomy): Bacteria > Bacillota > Clostridia > Oscillospirales > Oscillospiraceae > JAVXKN01. The sequence continues at coordinate 1,370 of JAVXKN010000240.1, forward strand.
AAGGTTTGTCCTGAAAGCCTGTGTCATTGCAATGACAGAGCGTTAGATAGTGTCATTGCGAGGAGCGAAGCGACGTGGCAATCCGTCCTTTCTTCGTCCTATCCCAGCGTCATCATCTTGCCAATGAGCACCATGACGAACAGCACCACCCCGCCGGTGGCGCAGTAGTCCGCCAGCAGGCCCAGTTGCAGTGTACGATGGCGGCGGCGGGTGCGGATGATGGGCACCCGGTCCACCTCCGGCTTTTCCTCCTCCAAACTCCGGCGATAGGCGGTAAAATCAATGACGTTATCCGGGCACCGGGGGGCATATTCTTTCTTTTCAGCAGCTTGCATATGGGATTCCTCCTCCTTGATGATAACCCT
>JAVXKN010000241.1:0-1731 GCA_036647315.1 Oscillospiraceae bacterium
CTCCGGCTTTGAAACCTATCTGTTTAATCAGGTGGGCGAGGTGATGAAGACCCATGTGCTCACCATCGACGGCAAGTTCGTGGGTGCCGCCGCCAATGAATCCGACCTCACCGCCATGCTGGAGGAGCTGAAGGCCCCCTTCATCACAGAGAACACCGTTTCCGCCGAATTTGTGGGCGATGTGGCCCTCACCTATGAATACACCGCCACCGCCGCGGAGCAGGATTTGTCCAAAATGCGCACCGTCCTCCACGGCAACTCCAAAGAAAAAACCATCTACACCGTTCAGAAGGGCGATACTTACAGCGAAATCGCCTACAACAACGATATGTCCATGGACGAACTGATGACTCTGAATCCCCAGGCCGACCTCAACCGCCTAATGATAGGCGACGAGTTGACCATCAACGGCAGCGTTCCTTTCCTCTCGGTGAAAACCGTGGATGCCGTCACCTACGATGAGGACATCGCCTGCCCCATCGAGGAGCGGAAGGATGCCTCCCTTTATCAAGGCGACACCAAAGTGATTGACCCCGGTGTGCTGGGGAAAGCCACTGTCTCCGCCAACATCGACCGATTAAACGGCGTAGAGCAGAGCCGCACCGTTGTGAGTTCCACCGTTTTGAGCGAACCCACCACCCGCATCGTCGCCGTAGGCACCAAGGCACGGCCCAAGACCATGCCCAAGGGGTACTTCATCTGGCCCACCTACGGACGCATCACTTCTTATTTTGGCTACCGCTCCCTCTTTGGTTCCTATAACTTCCACAGCGGTCTGGACATCGCCGTCCCCTATGGCACCGCCATTGCGGCGGCTGACGGCGGCACCGTGGTATGCGCCGGCTGGAAGGGTTCCTACGGCAACCTGGTCATTATCGACCACGGCAACGGCACCCGCACCTATTACGGCCACAACTCCACCCTCCTAGTTTCCAAGGGCGAGAAGGTCTATCAGGGCGAAACCATTGCCCGCGCCGGCTCCACCGGCAACTCCACCGGCCCCCACTGCCATTTTGAAATTCAAGTCAATGGCACGGCGGTGAACCCCCTGTCCTACCTCTCATAATGCAATATGAAACCGCCAACCGGCAAACCGGTTGGCGGTTTTTTGATGCCCTACTCCTCCAATGCGGTGGGATAGCAGTACTCTGCGGTCCGGGGTAGCGTGGCGTGTAGCTTGGCCTGAATGACGATGCGGTGGGTGGCGGTGGTGATGGGTGTGCAGGAGGTGAGGGTTAAAACGGAACCTCCTTGTGGGCAGATGGGGCCCCAGTCGTCAGGCTCCACCACGGTCTGTTTTTCAAACACATACTGATAGATATGGCTCTGATCCGTGAGATAGAGGCAGTCCCCACGGCAGAGGGTGTCCAAATAGTAAAAGGGCATATTGTCGGTGATAATGCCGTTCTGCAGTCCGTTTCGGTGGCCGGCGATGGAGGTGTTGCCCTCCGGTTCGTCGGGAAGCTGGGCGTAATCGTAAAGCCCCACCCCCTCCAGCAGGGTGGCGGCATCCACCCCGTCCAGCACCGGCACCGCCACAGCCAGCTTGGGAATTTTGAGCACTAAGTCGCCGGACACATACCCCTCACGGGCCGCGGTGATGTAGAGCAGGTCCGCAGGTGCGCCCTCCGCCGTGGGCGTGGGTACCGCCGCGGACACCGCCGGGCTTTCTCCTGGTTTTTCGGCGGTAACCTCCCCCGGTGTCACCGCTACCACGGGCAGACTTTCAGG
>JAVXKN010000242.1:0-1653 GCA_036647315.1 Oscillospiraceae bacterium
GCGGCGGAGGAGGCCATCAACTTCTGGGGTCGGTTCCAGAAGGGCAACCCCGTCTCCAACCACTCCGTGAGCGATGCCATCAGCCACACCTGCTGCCTCACCGCTATGGATCTCAACGCCTCCGCCATTTTGGCCGCCAGTATGTCCGGCCACACCGCCCGGGTCATCTCCCGGTTCCGTCCCGCCTGCCCCATCGTGGCTCTCACCACCACGGAGCACGTCCGCCGTCAGCTGGCCATCTCCTGGGGCGTTCACCCCTACCTGTTTGGGTCTGTGGACTCCACCGACCGCCTGCTGGCTCTCTGCGTAGAGTGCGCCCGCAAAGAGGGCGTTGTGAAGCCCGGGGACATGGTGGTTATTACCGCCGGCGTTCCCATCGGCGAGCGCGGCACTACCAATCTCATCAAGGCCCAGGTTGTGGGCGAAGCTATCTAAACGTAGTCCCCCGCCGTTTTCATGCGGCGGGGGACTTTTTTATCATTTTCTTCCCTTTTCGTTGTGATGGTGGTATACTAATTGCTATATATTTCATCTTAGGGAGGCGTATCCATGGCTCAAACAACTGAGGGCAGAGTTGCCTACGCGGACCTTTTGCGTGTAGCGGCGACGCTGGCTGTGATTGTCCTTCACTGCTGCGCCACTTGGCTGCAAGGTTCCCCTGTGGGGAGCACCTATTGGAATATTTTGAATGTCTTTGACAGCATGGTGCGCTGGTGCGTGCCTGTATTTGTCATGCTCTCCGGGATGTTTCTGCTGGACCCCAAAAAATCCGTCTCCCTCTCCTCCCTGTTTTTTAACCACATTTTGCGCATTGTGGTGGCGTTGGTATTTTGGGGCACCGCCTATGCGTTCTACGATAATTGGCAGGGTTTTAACAGTATTTCTCTCCCCTGGGTGCTCAGTGTACTAAAGTCCGTCCTGCTGGGCAACACCCACTATCACCTGTGGTTTCTCTACATGATTATTGGGCTCTATCTTTTAACCCCCATCCTCCGGGCTTTTATCAAGGGTGCCTCTCGGCGAGATTTGCATTATTTTCTGATTTTTGCCTTCCTTGCGGCTTCCCTCATTCCCACCCTGCTCGACTTACGGCCCAGTGCCACCCTCTCCCTCTATTACGCCCGACTGGGCCTCCATTTCTTGGCGGGCTACGCCGGCCTCTATGTGGCGGGGTATTACCTCAAAACCTACACTCTGGGCCGTATCACCGAGTTTGTGATCTATCTGCTGGGGATTGCCGGCACCGTAGTCACAATTTGCGGAACCCTTGTGCTTTCCAAGCAGGACGGTGCCCTCAGCAGCATCTTTTATGAGTATCTCTCCCCCAACGTGGTGTTCATGTCCGTGGCGGTATTCGTTCTGTTCCGCTATGTGCTGGGTGTCAGCGAGGAGCGGTCACGCAGACAGCGACTGGGCGGGGTGGCTAAAATCACCTTTGGAATCTATCTGGTTCACGACTTTTTCCTCATTTTGCTGAGGCACTTTGGGCTGCTGCAGCCCGCCCTCACGCCCCTTATCGCTATACCGCTGATGGTCTGCGCCGTGTTCCTCTGCTCCTTCCTCGTCGTTTGGCCCATCTCCAAAATCCCCTTCGTTGGAAAATACCTGACCTAAACCGTGAATTTTTTGTAAACTCCCTTGCAAATTAGCGCG
>JAVXKN010000243.1:0-1653 GCA_036647315.1 Oscillospiraceae bacterium
ACACCTCACAGTGTTTGCGGCAGTACATCATGGACTATTTCGGTGCCACCGAGCCCGTTCACTGCGACAACTGCAGCAACTGCAACGCCAAATTCGCCCAAGTGGATTGTACAGAGGACGCGCGAAAAATTCTCTCCTGCGTCACCCGGATGGGGGGACGGTTCGGCGGAAAAATCCTCATCGACACCCTGCGGGGGAGCAAATCCGAAAAGCTGCTCTCCTACCAGCTTGACAAGCTCACCACCTACGGCATCCTAAAGGATGTCTCCGCCGCCAAGTTGCGGGAACTCATCGACTGCACAGTGGAGGGCTTTCTTGCCCTCACCGACTCGGAATACCCTGTCGTTCAGTTGGGGGCGCGGGCGCGGAGCGTGCTGTTTGAGGGGCAAAAGGTGCTCCTGCGGCTCTCACAGGAGGAGAAAACGCCACGCCACCAGCGCGCGCTGCCCTTTCATCTGGACAGCGACCTGTTCGCGGCACTCAAAAAGGTGCGGATGGAGCTGGCATCGGCACAGGGTGTCCCCGCCTTCGTGGTGTTCTCCGACACCACCCTTATTGACATGTGCGGCAAGTGCCCTCTGACAAAGGCGGCACTTTTGGAGGTTTCCGGCGTGGGTGCCACCAAACTGGAACGCTACGGCGACGCGTTTTTGGAGGCACTAATCAGCTACACCGATGCCCATTCCGCCCACACCGACCCGGTACCACCCACCGCTGACGAAAACCTCACGGACTTTCTCCGGGAAAACGTGGAGATTTCCCCCACGCCCTTGGGCATCAACCGCTTTGCCGACAGCGTCAGTGCCGCCCTCATTCAGACGGGGCGGGAAAAGCTCTCCGGCATCAAGCTGGCAAAGCTGCTGATGGAACAGGGCTATTTGGAGCCGGGGGAGGGCGGAAAAATTCCCACGGACAAGGGGCGCACCGCCGGCATTACACAGGAAAGCCGCAAAAAGGCCTCCGGTGAGGAATATCAGCAAAACCTTTACAGCCCGGAGGCACAGGAATGTATTTTAGAGGAATTGGCGCGCATTTTGGCATAAAAAAATCGGGTTCCGCTTTCTATGGAAGCGGAACCCGATTTTGCGTTTAGCCTTTTTTAGTTCTTTTCTGAATCTTTTTCAATGTGCTCTTGGGATGCTACATAGCCCACGCTCTCCGTTCCGAATCGGGCGCGAATGGTGTCCACCGTCTGTTCCAGCGTCTCCACCTTTTTCCGCTGTGGGGCGGACTCCTCCCCAAATAGGCTGGCCTGCCGGCTCTCCCCGTCCTCCGGCACCAGGTTTTGCCCTGTGACGGTGAGGGCGCGGATGGGGGATTTGAAGTTCCAACTGGCCTTGACAATTTCCATGGCGACGGTGCTCAAATCCCGGGCCAAATAGGTGGGGGTTTCCAGCCGACGCTGACGGCAGATATCGTGAAACTGGGGGTCACGAATGGTGACTTGCAGGGTGGTGCACTTGAGCCCGCAACGGCGCAGACGCATAGCCACGCTGTCCGTCAGGGAGGCCAGACCTTGGCGGATATCATCCTCCCCCAGCAGGTTTCGGGGAAACGTGATGCCGTTTCCCACGGACTTGGGCGGCTCGTAAGCCTCCTGTGAGGCCACCGGGGACTGCTCTAAGCCGTTTGAATACTCGTAGAGCAAATCCC
>JAVXKN010000244.1:0-1600 GCA_036647315.1 Oscillospiraceae bacterium
GGCGGAGATTTTGTCCGAGACTCTTTACGGCGGGGCACTCTCCAGTGCCATCAGTCGTGGGACGGAAATCATCGTTTTAAGCGTACCTGCCGGCGGGGGGAAGACGGCACCACGCACCAGTCCCGGCGAGGCGCGGGTGATTGCAGATTATCTCCGCAGCCACCCGGGGGAGGATTTCGCCGTGCTGACCCCCTACTGCAATCAGCTCACACTTCTACGCAAGCTGATTCCAAAGGCACAACAGGAGAACCGGCTATTGACGGTCCACGGCGCGCAGAGCCGTGAGTGGGACACGGTGGTGCTCAGCGTGGTGGACACGTCTGACAAGTATTTCACCGACAGCTGCTGCAAAAGCTCCCACGGCAGCGAGGTGATGAACACGGCGGTGAGCCGCGCAAAAAAGCGGCTGGTCATCGTCTGCGACGCCGATTACTGGCAATCCCAGCCCCGCCAGCTACTCTGTAAACTCATCACCGCAGGCCGGGCGGCATGAAGGACAAAACAACGGGCATACTACAGAAATGATAGAAGGAGGCCATGAAATGACGAACGAAGAAAAGCGAAAGGCAATGGCGGAACAGATTTGGCTGGAATATTTTAACCGCACGCTGCTGGAAAAAGGGCTGATCACCGAGGCCGAATACCACAACATGAGCAACTACATCCGCAACCGCAAATCCACGGCAGCCACCAAGACCTAGCAAAATGGCACGGTGCCAATGCTGCTTGCTGTGCCGGGGTAACATCGAGAGCCACCAAACGCCTTTAAGGCTGTGGTGTGTGATCAATTACCATCGCATGAAAGATGCCGGCATATCAGCTCCGTACAATCACAAACCGGTAGAGTAACCAACTTGGTTACTCTACCTGTTTTGTATGCTTTTTGCGTCAGAATAATGTCAGCATTGTCGTATTTGGCATTCAGTGCGGCATCTTTGATGAGCGTGAGTCCCAGGTACCGTTCATCTCGTTTGGTGGGGCTGGTACGGATTTGCCGCCGCATGGGAGGAGGACACATGAAGTTAGATGAAGCCGATCATTCATAAAGATTGCTGTATTTTGGGGAAAGAAGGTGAAAACGGCTATCTCTATCCCTGCGGAGATGAAAAAGCCTTCGCCGGTTACATAAAGGCACTCTATGAGGACAAGGCCTTGTGTGAAAAAATAGGTGCAAACAACAGAAAGGCCGCTGTGCAATATGGCTTAGAGACCGTCTATCCCCAAGTGACGGCGGAACTGTCCCACTTCATGCCGAAAGTGCCCAGAGAAGTAGCGTTGGCGCGGTGAGGCTTACGGTTTATATGACAAATGGAGGGCCTCACCGTATTTCGGTGAAGCCCTCCATCTGTTTAAGCGGCTTTAGTTACTTGCTCATGCTTGCAAATCGCTGGAGCATGGCGGCTACCTCGGCTCTGGTGGCGTCCCCCTTGGGGTTTAATTTGTCGGCGTTACCCTGCAAAATTTTGTTTGCCACCGCCCAGCTCATGCCATCCTTGGCAAAGCCGGAAATGTCGCCGGTGTCGGTAAAGCTGCTCATGTCCGCCGTCACCGCCGCCGCTTTCGCATAGCGGTAGAGAATGGTTGCCAACTGCTCACGGGT
>JAVXKN010000245.1:0-1561 GCA_036647315.1 Oscillospiraceae bacterium
GTCCTATGGTCGCGGCCCCTCCGGCGAGGTTTGGAGGTTGGAAGAAAACCTGTGGGACTTTGTAAAGCTGGTGTCCGGCGTTCTCTCGGATGACCCGATTTTCTTCCTCATCAGCTCTTATACCACCGGCCTTGCCCCCTCCGTCCTCTCCTATTTATTGGACACGCTGGTGACTCCCAACTACGGCGGTCACACAGAGAGCGACGAATTGGGCCTGCGGGTCTCCGCAAATAATTTGGTTCTCCCCTGCGGTGCAGCCGGTCGCTGGACCCGGGACAAATGAAAGGGCAAGCCATGAAAGATGCGATTATCAAAACTGAAAATCTCAAATTTTCTTACACCACCGCCGAGGGTGTCACGCCCATCGTGCTGGACGGGGTGAATTTGGAGATTGCCGAGGGTTCCTTTGTGGCGATTTTGGGCCACAACGGCTCCGGCAAGTCCACGTTGGCAAAGCACCTCAATGCCATTTTGCTCCCCAGCGGCGGCACCGTTTATGTGGACGGCATGGACACTACGGACGACGAAAAGCTGCTGGACGTGCGCCGCACCGTGGGGATGGTATTCCAAAACCCGGATAACCAGATTGTGGCAAACGTGGTGGAGGAGGACGTGGCCTTCGCGCCGGAAAACCTGGGGGTACCGCCACTGGAAATTCGCCAGCGGGTGGACGACGCTCTAGCCCGCGTGGGCATGAGCGAGTACGCCACCCACGCGCCCCATCTCCTCTCCGGCGGGCAGAAGCAGCGGGTAGCCATTGCGGGGGTTATCGCAATGCAACCCCGGTGCATCGTACTGGACGAGCCTACCGCCATGCTAGACCCGGTGGGCCGGGGCGAGGTACTGGCTACCATCCGCAAATTAAACCGTGAACTGGGCACCACCGTGGTGCTCATTACCCACCACATGGACGAGGCCGCACAGGCGGACCGGCTGGTGGTAATGGCAAACGGCAAAATTGTGGGAGACGGCGCACCCAAGCAGGTTTTCGCACAGGTGGAGGATCTCAAGTCCGTAGGGCTCACCGTGCCGGAAACCGTGGAACTTCTGTGGCAGTTGCGGCAGGACGGCATTGACGCGCCGCTGGATGCCATCAGCGACGAGGAATGTGCCGCCGCGCTCTTTCAAATTCTCACAGCCTAATGCTCTGGGCAGCACCCGCTTTCACCATGGGGCTGCACCACTTTTTGTAAAGGACACCTGTATTATGGAACCAATACTTCAAACAGAAAAATTAAATCACGTCTATTCCGCCGGTACCCCCTTTGAGCACGGGGCACTTTTGGATGTAGACTTTACCGCCTATCGGGGGGAATATCTGGGCATTATCGGGCGCACCGGCTCGGGAAAATCCACCTTGATTCAGCACCTGAACGGGCTTCTGAAACCCACCAGTGGCAAGGTGCTCTTCAACGGGCAGGACATTTGGGAGAGCAAGGAAGTCACCAAAAAGACCCGCTTTCAGGTGGGTCTGGTGTTTCAGTACCCCGAATATCAGCTTTTTGAGGAGACCGTCTACAAGGACATCGCATTTGGGCCTAAGAATATGGGGCTGGACAAG
>JAVXKN010000246.1:0-1560 GCA_036647315.1 Oscillospiraceae bacterium
GGTGTACTGCTCTATTTTAAGTACACCGGGTTTTTCCTCTCCGGCGTGAATAGCCTCATGGGCACCTCCCTCCAGTGGGTGGCTCCCGCTGTCCCGCTGGGTCTGTCCTTTCTCACCTTTCGGCAGCTCCTCTTTCTGCGGGACTGCTACCGGGGCGAAATCGACAACCTGACCCCTACGGATTACGCCCTCTTTCTGGGCTTTTTCCCCACCGTCACCTCCGGGCCCATCACCCGCTACGGCGAACTGCAGAGCCAGCTGGACACCCGCTTTTCTTGGGAGAACTTCGGCATGGGGCTGTACTGTTTCGCTCTGGGCCTTGCAAAAAAAGTGCTGGTGGCGGACACGCTGGCGGGGGCTGTCACCTATGGGTACGGACATCTGCAAAATCTCAGCTCCACCGACGCGCTGCTCACCATCCTCTGCTACACCCTGCAGCTCTACTTCGACTTTTCCGGGTACTGCGACATGGCCCACGGTCTGTGCAAAATGCTGGGCATCGATTTGCCCGTGAACTTCAACTCCCCCTATCGGGCGGTTTCAGTCTCGGATTTTTGGGCCCGGTGGCATATCACGCTCTCCCGGTTCTTCCGCCTGTGCATCTACATCCCCATGGGGGGCAATCGGAAGGGGCTTTTCCGCACCTGCGTCAACATCATGGTGATTTTTCTCCTCTCCGGCCTGTGGCACGGGGCGGGGTTGGGGTTTCTCCTCTGGGGCGCGCTCCACGGCGGTGCCATGGTGGTGGAGCGGCTGTTAAAGGGCAAGCTGAAAGTGCCTAAAATTCTGGGCTGGGTGCTGACCTTTCTCTTTCTTAACGTGGCTTGGGTCTACTTCCGCGCCCCTACGGTGGCGGTGGGTAACGCGCTCCTCTCCGCGGTGTTTTCCGGCGGATTATCTCTGCCCTCCGCGGGCATGGCCGCCGCTTTGCGGTGGTCGGAGTTGGCGGGGGCTATGAAGTTTCTCAGCCAGTTTCTGCCCGGTTTGGCTGCAAAAATTACCTACGTCCTCCCCCTGTGCATGGTTCCCCTCTCGTTTTTCCTCCTGTGGTGCAAAAACCCGGTGGAACAGCTCAAGGAGTTTCGCCCTACCGCTTTCAAGGCCCTCCTCTGTGTTTTGTGCCTGTGCTGGAGCATTGTGTCCCTTTCCGGGGTGGCGCAATTCCTCTATGTGAACTTTTAGGGGGGCGGCGGCATGAAAAAACCCATGAAAAAATTTGCCATCGGAATTCTCACCGGCTCTCTGGCCCTCCTCTGCGCCGGCGCGCTGTTGGTGGCGATATGTGACCCCTTTTTCCGTATGGGCCCACCGAGGGAGCAGGCGGTATATATCAATGAACGGTACGAAAACCCGGGCATGATACGGAATCTGGACTATGACACGGTGGTGATGGGCACCAGTCTGGTGTGCAACTACCGAGCCTCTTGGTACGGGGACGATGCCATTAAAATCAGCTATCGGGACGGCTACTTCTCCGAGTTTGACACCGCGCTGGATTTGGCGTTTCGCACCCACCCCGATATTTCCAAGGTCTATTTTGGGGCGGATTTGAACATTCTC
>JAVXKN010000247.1:0-1547 GCA_036647315.1 Oscillospiraceae bacterium
GACAAGAATATGACCATCCACGATTTCCGCATGACCTGCGGCCCACACCACACCAATCTGATTTTTGACGTGGTGGTGCCCCATCGGTTCCGCCTCTCCGACGACCAGGTGAAGGAGGCCATCCATCAGGCGGTTCAGGCGGTGGACCCCACCTACTTCACCGTCATTGAAGTGGACCACGCCTATGTAGAGAAGTAATTTACACTCTGTTCATCCAAAAACGGAAGAAATTGTATACAATAAGGAACATAAAAGAACATAAAATTGGAAAAGGCGGTGACACGATGGCTCGTAAGGTGCTCATTGTGGAGGACGACAGCAATATCGCGGAGCTTTTACATCTCTATTTGGAAAAAGAGGGCTTTCAAACCGTGGTGGCCAATGACGGCGGCAAGGGCGTGGAGCTTTTCCGCAGCGAGCACCCGGATTTGGTGCTTTTGGACATCATGCTCCCTGTGATGGACGGCTGGTCTGTCTGCAAAAAAATCCGTGAAAACGACAAAACCCCGGTGATTATGCTCACCGCCAAGGGGGAAATGACCGACAAAGTGGCGGGCCTGGAAATGGGTGCCGACGACTATATCGTGAAGCCCTTTGAAATGAAAGAGGTACTGGCGCGGATTCACGCCGTCCTCCGCCGGTTCGGTGCCGAGGCCAGCGAGGAGAAAAAGCTGTCCTTCGACAAACTCACCATCAATCTGGACTCTTACGAACTGATGGTGGACGGCATCCGGGTGGACACGCCCCCCAAAGAACTGGAGCTTTTATTCCACCTTGCCTCCGCCCCCAACCGGGTTTTTACCCGCAATCAGCTGCTGGACGAGGTCTGGGGCTTTGACTACTTTGGCGACTCCCGGACTGTGGATGTCCACATTAAGCGTCTTCGGGAAAAGCTGGAAGGGGTCAGCGAGGCGTGGAGCCTGAAAACCGTCTGGGGCGTGGGTTATAAATTCGAGGTCGCCCCATGAAGTCGTTTTATCAGCGACAATTTGCCATGATGGCAGGGCTGATTTTAGTCTCCTTCGCCGTGCTGGGCGGCGTATTCTCCACCCTCTCCTACCAGTACACCATCCAAGAAAAGCGCACCACTTTGGGGAACAACGCGGCGGTGGTGGCGGAATTTACCGCCAATTATCGCCAGCAGGGCTTTGATATTCGCAGCAAAGGCTTCGAGGCCTTTGTCTCCCCCTTGGCCCGCATCTCCGGGGGCCATGTACTCCTGTGCGAAAACGACGGCGAAATCGTCTACTCCGTGGACGGTGCCGGGGATTTGTCCCTCTCCACCGTCACAGGGCGGGTGCTGCCCAAAAGTATTCTGGCCCAAGTGCTGGCGGAGGGCAGCTTCGCCAGCATGACCAATCTGGGCGGCATCTATCCCGAAAGCCGCTATGTAACCGGCCTGCCCATCGTCATTCACCGTGACACCGAGATGCAAAAGGTCATCGGCATCGTCCTCGTCTCCGCCGAAACCTCCAGCATCACCGCCATGTGGCGGGCCTTCGCCTCCATTTTTCTCTTCACCGCCATTGTGGTCTTTTTAATCTCCT
>JAVXKN010000248.1:0-1545 GCA_036647315.1 Oscillospiraceae bacterium
GTAGTAATCGGTGGAGGTGTAGTCACTGCCGAGACACATCATGTAACCGTTTCTGGGAATGGCAGGGGCCTCACCCACATGGCAGGGGGCGATTTTTGTCACTCCGCCGCCTGCTATAGTGACCAGGGTACCCTCTCCGGTGATTTTCAAATTTGCGCCATAGGCGGGCGTATACAATACGGAGTTAAACGCCCCCTGATGGATGGAGTTGAGCTCGTAGCAGGACCAATTTTGCGTGGTGCTGCCGGGGACAGCCACACGGAAGAAGAAGGCGGGGTCACCTACGGTTACCTTGTTGTCGGAGGTGATGCCGAAGGCGGGGAGACCGGAGCCGCCGTTCATAAATTCGCCGTTGCAGACCAGATGGCCGATGGGGGTTTTGAATTTTTCATAGGCCGCGAAAAAGTTGGCGTTTATGACGGCTGCCGCGCCGGAGTCGGTCACAATCTGGGCGAAGGGCGCCGTGGCGCCGATGGTGTTGGTCACCAGCGCGGACTTGACGGAAACTCTGGGGTTATTGAGATTGACTGTGATAACGTCGGCGGTCACGTCGCCGGAGGGTAGCGGGTAGGTCTTGCGGAGATAATCTACCGTGGAGGTATCGGGTGGAATCCAGGGCACATAGGTGTAGAGGATGTTGTCGGCGAGAACGCCGGCCGTCTCACCCTGCTGACGGGTAAATACTTCCGCAGTGACCAGCTTTTCTGCTAAACGAGTGGTAGTGCCCTTGAGGGGCATGGTGAGGGCGCAGTAGGAAATATCCACAATGTCCCCTCGATTGAGGACGGCGCCATCCAGTTTCTTGGCGGTTTCTGCAGTCATCAGACCCAGCTTGGCGGAGTCCGCCACCGCGGTATTCCAAGTGAAATCCTTGTTTGCATCGCTGTACCCAATGGCGCGGAGCACAAAGGTCACATAGGTTTTTGCGTCCAGCGGGGCATTGGGGCTGTAAGTGGTGGCACCGGTACCCTTGGTATAGTTTTGCTCAATGGCGTAGGAGACGTACTGATTTGCCCATTGGGGGACGTCGGTAAAGGGGTGCTTCGTGGTGCAGCTGTCGGCGGCTTTCTCCTCGCCCATCAGACGAATGAGCATGACGAGCCCCTGCAGGCGGGTGGGCGCCTTGTCCAAATCGTAGCCGTTGTTGGTGCCTTTGAACAGGCCCAGCTCGTATAGGGCATTCGCCCTGCTGTTTGAGTCGGTGCCGCTGGCAAATGCCACGGAAGCAGTTGAGAAAATCAGAGTGACCGCCAGCAACAGGGATATTAAAATGCGTTTTTTCATTGTTTCCCCTCCTTATAGATTCAGTATGCCGAAAGTATACCAGTGTCTGCACCCAATGTCCAATCACCGTTTACATCGGATGAAATAAAAGGCGAGACAGTGTTCCGCAAGGGAACGGCTATCTCGCCCGATTGGCGGGACGCGCTGCCCGGCCGCTTTTTGCTGAAGAACGATTGTCGCTATGCGGGGCGTTAGCGGAGCGGGAGGGTGCCGGTGCCGTATAGGAGCACCATTTTTTTGCCCCCTGTCCAGTTGATGGAG
>JAVXKN010000249.1:0-1487 GCA_036647315.1 Oscillospiraceae bacterium
CAAGGGTGCAAAATACACCAGAGGCCGCACCCCAGTGGCTGTGGTGTACCGGGAGGAGTGCCCCGACAAGTCCGCCGCCCTCAAGCGGGAGGCGGCGCTCAAAAAGCTCACCCGCACCCAAAAGGAAGAACTGCTCCGGCAAAAGAATCTGTAAAAAAAGCGGGACTCGCCCCATGGGCGGGTCCCGTTTTCAAAACCATTCTTAAAATTCGGGCAAAAACCTCTTGCAAGAATGTGCCGAATGCTATATAATATCAAAGTCACATGCCGGTGTGATGGAATGGTAGACGTAGCGGATTCAAAATCCGCCGCTGGCGACAGCATGTCGGTTCAAGTCCGACCACCGGTACCAGTCGAGAGCCTCGGCACGCGATTTGCGTGCCGAGGCTCTTGTCATATAAGGAGTTTTTATGAAAAAATATTTCGCAATTTTCCCGGCACTGGCCCTACTATTGCTGACCGCCTACGGGCCTGTCGCCCCGGTAAGTAGTGACCTGACCACCGAAACCCAACGGCAGGAGGTGCGAAGCGTCATGGAGGGGGCGGGACTTTCCAATGTGGACACCTTTTTCAGTTGGGTGGAGGAGTATAACGAGGCGGCCGCCGCCGATACCTTCCTGGACAGCGACACCAACTGCCGCCTCACCGCCTTTTTGCTCCTGCAGGGGCTGGTGGAGAGTAACCCGGTTACGGACTACGGCACCTACCTGATGATGGACGTGGACGCGTTAGACCGTGACCCCCGCTATGAACTGCTCAAAGACCAAAAAGGGACGTTTATCTCCCTCTTTAATCAGGTGTCGGTGGCGGAGGAAACGGAGGACTACCTCCAAGCCTTCCCCAAAGCGTGGGAGGAGCGGGGGGTGCACTTCCCGGAGGGCAAAGTTTCCCTTGTCAGCGTGGTGATGAACGATTCCGGCGAGCAGTGCCTGTTTATCGGCCATACCGGGGTGCTTGTAGAGGGGGATAAAGCCCTGTGGTTTCTTGAGAAACTGGCTCCCGACAAGCCCTATCGCGCCACAGAGTACGCAGACAGGGGAGAGCTGGCGGCGGCGTTGCTGGGCCGCACAGAATATACACTGGGAGACGAAGATTTCCCCACCTTTCTGCTGGAAAACGACCGAGTACTTCAGCCGTAAAATAGGGATGTCTGCCGCGTTCGGCAGGCATCCTTTTTTTGATGCTATCCGATATTTGGTGAGACCTTATCGTGCGCCGTAAAAAAACTTCTGTCGATGGGTTAAAAACAAAAAAGGGAAACAAAAAAATCATTGGGCAAAGTGTTGAGATTCGCGCAAAAAAAAGCTACATCTGTCCCATAAATGACTCTTTCCTTTTGGATACCGATGTGATATGCTGTAAGTGGTAAATTGTACATATTCCGACACTGCTTGAGGGGAGGAACCCACGATGATATGGCATGTAGACGCGGAAATTATCTGCCTTCTATTCATACTGGTCATTACCGTAGATGTGATAAAAAGCAG
>JAVXKN010000250.1:0-1483 GCA_036647315.1 Oscillospiraceae bacterium
ACGCCCTCACTTACACCGCGGAAACGCGGTATTGCGGCGTGCTTACCCTAAACGGCGACAGACCGCTGAACCTGACCGCTTTGGAACCCTACCGTCAGGAAACGGCAGACGGTGCAGATAGATTCCTTCTTCCCACCGAGGTTTTCTGCGCGTTGGTGGCAGAGCTGGAGGACAGCGCAGATGCCAGTCTTCGGGAGACCGGGGAGGACATTTCCGCGACCGCCACAGTGGGCTTGGTGCTGGTGACCTCCGCAAAATAGTCGAATCGTTTGTTCAAATCCCCGCGGCTGATAGACAGCCGCGGGGATTTTTTGCGTCACGCCCACAGAAAAAATCGGATAGTGCAATTTATTCTAAAATTACCGTTGTCACCGGCATCGGTTTGGTGTATAATGACCAAAGACCCGTCCCCGGAGCGACCCTAACAAGAAGGAGAGTTGACAAGTATGAGTTATTCAGTCCAAAATATCCGTAACGTCTGCCTGCTGGGCCATGGTGGAAACGGAAAAACCTCCCTGGCAGAGCATATCTTGTTTGCCACCGGTGTCACCGAGCGTTTGGGCAAAATCCCTGACGGTAACACTGTTTGCGATTACGATCCCGAGGAGGCAAAGCGTCAGATTTCGATTTCTGCCGCCATGGCACCGGTTGAGTATAAGGGCTGCAAAATCAACATCATCGACACCCCGGGTTACTTCGATTTTGCCGGCGAAGTGTTAGAGGCAATCCGTGTTTCCTCCGCCGCCGTTATCGTCTGTTCCGCCAAGAGCGGCATCAGCGTGGGCGCGGAAAAAGCGTGGAAATACTGCGAGACCCGCAAGCTGCCCCGGATTCTGTACATCTCCAAAACCGACGAGGAAAACAGCGACTATAACGCCGCCTTCGCGGCTCTCCGTGAGCGGTTTGGCAAAAATATCGCCCCTGTTGTCGCCCCCATCTGGGACGAGAGCAAGCGGGTTATCGGCATCATCGACGTGCTCCACCGCCGCGCCTACGAGATGAAGGACGGCAAGCGCAGTGAAATTGAAATCCCCGAAAATAAGCAGTCTGTCATCACCGAACTCTACGACGCGCTGAAGGAATCCGTAGCCGAGACCAGCGAAGTGCTGATGGATAAATATTTCGCCGGCGAGGACTTTACTTATGCCGAGATGGTGCAGGGCCTCCGTCAGGGTGTCCGTGAACTGTCCCTGTACCCCGTGGTCTGCGGAAGTGCCGTCACCGGCCTGGGCACCTTAATGCTGCTGGATTCCATCGTGGATTTGGTGCCCAATCCTTTGGAGTGCGGCCCCGAATTGGGCGTGAACCAGAACGGCGACCCGGAGGAATACGTCCTCTCCGACCGCGCCACCCCCTGCGCCTTTGTCTTCAAAACCACCTCCGACCAGTACGGCAAATATTCCTATGTGAAGGTCATGTCCGGGTCACTGACCCCCGATATGCCCGTGGTGAACAGCCGTACCGGCGAGAGCGAGAAGCTGGG
>JAVXKN010000251.1:0-1465 GCA_036647315.1 Oscillospiraceae bacterium
CACCGTGGAAATCGGTGTCTATGTGGTGGAGGACCCCACCATGCCGGTGGTGGACATGATAGACCGTGCCAAGCTGGCCCTGCGTGAGACCGGCGGCACCGTCAATTCCCAAGTGCAGTACCGCATCTACGACGAGCGGGTGCGCCGCCGCCTGCTGCGTGAAAAGCAGCTGGAGGATATGATGGCGGAGGCCCTGAAAAATCACGATTTTGAGGTCTACTTCCAGCCCAAATACCGCACGGATTCCGAGACAATCGGCGGCGCGGAGGCACTGGTGCGCTGGAACAGTGCCACAGAGGGCATGATATATCCCGACGAATTTATCTCCATTTTTGAAAAGAACGGCTCCATCACCCGCATTGACCTCTGGGTGTTCGAGCAGGTCTGTAAAACCCTGCGGGTGTGGCTGGACGCGGGGTACAAGCCCATGCGTATCTCGGTAAACTGCTCCCGTGTCCACCTAAAAATGCCGGACTTTTTGGAGAAGTACCGCACCATCGCGGAGCAGTACGCCGTTCCCCCGGAGCTTTTGGAAATTGAACTGACGGAAAACGTGGTCTTCGAGGACGTGGTCCACCTGACAAAAATCATCGAGGATATCCACGCGCTGGGCTTTAGCTGTTCCATGGACGATTTCGGCAGTGGCTATTCCTCCCTCAATCTCATTCAAGACATCCCCGTGGATGTCCTCAAGTTGGACAAAATTTTCTTCCGCATGGGTACCGACGATTTGTCCCGCACGGAATCCGTGGTGGGCAGCATCATCACCATGGCCCGCGCCCTGTCTATGGAGACAGTGGCGGAGGGCGTGGAGGAGCGGGCCCAGGTGGATATGCTGAAAAAACTGGGTTGCGACTATATTCAAGGCTATTATTTTGCCAAGCCCATGCCCATTGGCGACTTTGAAAAGCTGGCATTTCAAACCCCATAGAGGTTTTGTAACGCTTTTACTGTAACGGAGGTGCCGAAATGCGCGGTAAAACACCCTATGTAGCGGCGGGGCTCCTGGCAGCAATGCTGGTGAGCCTTTTCGGCTGTGCGCCCAAACCAGAGGCAGTGGACGATGTACTCACCCAAAAGGCGATAGAGCAGGGCCGTACCCCCATCACCGTGCTGGTGAAAAACGCCTTCTCCGTGGACGGCTTTGAGAAGGCGGCGGAGGAGCAATTCCCCAATATCGACATTATTCAGGTGGGTAATTTCACCTCCGATATGGGCATCGCGGAGTATGAGGCCCGGATGAAGCACGACGACCTCACCGATCTTGTGATGACTTGGCCCCTCAGCGCGGGGAGCGACTACGCCCCCGACCGGCTTTTAGACCTTTCCGCCCTCCCTTGCAGTGCCCGGTATAACGCCACCCGTTTGGAGAAAGTCTCTAAGGACGGCAAGCTTTACTATCTCCCCGGCCCCTCCCAAATTCGGGGCATTGTCTACAATAAGACCCTGTTTCGGGAAAACGGCT
>JAVXKN010000252.1:0-1451 GCA_036647315.1 Oscillospiraceae bacterium
AGCTCCTCTTGGGAGCTCTCAAACCCACTGGTGATGGCGTCTCTGTTCAGATTAAACTCGTAGGTGACCAGCGCGTCCTTGGTGATGGAGCTGCGGTATTCCTGCTCCTTGGAGACGGTCAGCTCCAGCTCCGCGTTTTTCTCCTTATAGCCCAAAAGCTTGCCGGTTCTCATGGCGAACGTCAGCATGATATAGGTGCCGAACAGCACCACGCAGGGGGCCACAATCTGGTCCGCCACCAGACCGATGTGCACCGTGGGATTTTCCGCGATGGCGGAGCTAAAGAGCAGGTAGGCGATGTTCACAAGCATCCACGCTACCATGAAAATCTGCTGGTCACGGTGGGCGTTTACGATGCGTACCTGATCCAGCGGCAGCAGCTTGAGGACAAGTCCGATGGCGATATTGAGAAAGAGGAAGGTCATTATGACGGAAATGGTGTAGAGGGCGGGGGTATTGGAAATGTGGTAAATAGACAGCCCGCTGACCAGAGAAAAGATGCCGGTAGTGATGGCGCGGAGGGCTAAAACGTGGATAATACAGGCGGCGGCGCAAAAAACCTCCCGCAAAAAGGTATCCCTATAAAAAATCCGAAATTCCACCAACAGCACCAGCAGCACCAGCAGGTAGGTGATCAGCGTGCCGCCGATGAGGGCGGACAGGGCAAGGACAAAGAGCGCGTTTCCCATACACACCGGCAGACGCATGGGTCTGGTGAGCCGCGGGCCATTCAGCAGATGGTCAATCAGTTCAAAAATCCAGAACCAATAAGCCCCGATGAGCACAAAAAGCGCAATAATAGGGATGATAACGGCACCGTCCACAGGAAATCCCCCCTTCTCCGGCTGTACAAAAGCAGAAGCACCTAACTACCTACTTTCAGGTAGTATACCTTTATTTTTTTGATTACACAAGGGCAACTCTGCGGTTTTAGAGAAGTTTGGAAAAAACGTTTTCCCCCGCACCCTCCGGCCTCAGCGGGTATGGGGTGTTAGACCTCGATTTTATAATACTGCAGTTTTTCGTAGAAGGCGGATTTTTTCATGCCCAACAGCTCCATGGCCTTGTGTTTGTCCCCGTCGTATCGGGCCATGGCCGCCCGCAGAGTGCGGGCCTCGGTGTATTCCAGCACCTCACGCATGGGCTTTCCGTCCAGAGACCACTCCATTTCCGCCGGATGCTCGCTCTGCTCCTCCTCGCTGTCCAGACTGATGTATTCGGGGTAGATGATGCTGCCGTCGCAGATGGCGATGGCCCGCTCAATCACGTTACCCAGCTCCCGAATATTGCCGGGCCAGTTGTATTTCAGCAGCTTTTCCAGCGCCCAAGCGGAGAGCTGCTTGGGGGGAAGTCCGTAGTCGGCGCAGGTGCGCTCGGTGATGCTTTTGCTCAAAAGGTAGAGGTCGGAAATCCGCTCCCGCAGGGGCGGGACGTCAATGGGGAACACGTTC
>JAVXKN010000253.1:0-1188 GCA_036647315.1 Oscillospiraceae bacterium
GGAATACTTTGGCTACTTATCATTTTCACACGCCGCTCACCGAGAGCGATATGCGCTCACTGCACATTGGAGATGTTGTATACCTCTCGGGGCACATCTTCACCGCCCGTGATATGGCACATCTGCGCCTGAAAGCGCTCATCGAGGAGGGAAAGCCTCTCCCCAAGGATTTTACAGGCTCCGCCGTTTTTCACGCAGGACCCGTGGCTCTGAAAAATCCTGACGGCTCCTGGCGCTTAAACGTCATCGGCCCCACCACCAGCATCCGCATGGAGCCCTACGCCGACCTGGTGGGTCAGCTGGGCATCCGCGCCGTCATCGGCAAGGGCGGCATGGTGGAGGACACCGCCCGCTGCTGTACGCAGTATGGCTACGTCTACCTCCAGGCGGCCCCCGGCTGTGCGGCAAAGCTGGCCCAGGGCATCAACTGCATTAACGACGTCACCTGGTTTGAGCTGGGGATGCCTGAGGCGGTTTGGGATTTGGACGCAAACGAGTTTGGCCCTCTGGTAGTGGGAATGGACACCCACGGAAAAAGTATTTATGCGGACCTAAAGGCAGCGGCAATGAAAAAAATTGACGCAGCCTACCCGCTGTAAAGGAGAAAGAAATGGAATTTAGAACTGAACGGGACTCCATGGGGGAAATGAAGGTCCCCGCAGACCGCTATTGGGGCGCGCAGACTCAGCGCAGCCACGAGAACTTTCAAATCGGCGGGGAGACTATGCCCACCGAAATTGTCCGTGCCTTCGCCATTTTGAAAAAGGCGGCCGCTCTGGCTAACCGCTCCCTGGGGCGGCTGGACATGGAAAAATGCAGCGCTATCTCCACCGTCTGCGATGAAATTCTCACCGGTGCGCTGGATGGGCACTTCCCCCTGGTGGTGTGGCAGACAGGCAGCGGCACCCAGTCCAACATGAACGTGAACGAGGTGGTGGCGGGCCGTGGCAACGAGCTGGCCCAGAAAAAACTCCTCCACCCCAATGACGATGTCAATATGTCCCAGAGCTCCAACGACACCTTCCCCACCGCCATGCACATTGCAGCGGTAACCGCCATTGAGGACACCGTATTCCCCGCACTGGACGGGCTGGTGGAGACCCTCAAGCGTCTGGAGCGTGAGAACGCAGACGTTGTCAAGAGCGGCCGTACCCACCTGCAGGACGCTGTGCCCATCACCGTAGGGCA
>JAVXKN010000253.1:1206-1450 GCA_036647315.1 Oscillospiraceae bacterium
GCTGGCCCTGGGCGGCACCGCCGTAGGGACCGGGCTCAATGCCCCCAAGGGCTTTGCCGAGGCAGTGGCGAAAGAGGTCGCGGGCCTCACAGAAAAGCCTTTCGTGACGGCAGAAAACAAATTCCACGCTCTCACCAGCAAGGACGAGCTGGTCTTTGCCCACGGGGCCCTGAAGGCTCTGGCGGCAGACCTGATGAAGATTGCAAACGACGTGAGATGGCTCTCCTCCGGCCCCCGCTGCGGC
>JAVXKN010000254.1:0-1409 GCA_036647315.1 Oscillospiraceae bacterium
GGTGAGGCCGAACAGCTCACGGAGGGCGGCGGTCTCGTGGAAGCCGGTGGTCTGGTAATTGAGCATCACGTCGTCCCCGTGGGGGATGCCCATAAAATAGTTGCATCCGGCGGCGGTTAAAAGCACCGCCAAATCCTCAATGTCGTTCTGGTCCGCCTTCATGTGGTTGGTGTAGCACGCGTCACAGCCCATGGGGATGCCGGAGAGCTTGCCCATAAAGTGGTCCTCCAGCCCCGCCCGGATGACCTGCTTGGAGTTGTACAGATATTCCGGGCCGATGAACCCCACCACGGTGTTCACCAAAAAGGGCTGATACCGTTTTGCAAAGCCGTAGCACCGGGCCTCCATGGTGACTTGGTCTGCCCCGTGGTGGGCTTCGGAACTAAGCTCTGACCCCTGCCCGGTCTCGAAATACATCACGTTGGGGCCGGTGGCGTGCCCCTCGTGGAGGGCTAAAAGCCGGGCCTCCTCCAGAGTTGCGCCGTCGAAGCCGAAGGCCTCGTTGCCCTTTTGACTGCCGGCGATGGACTGGAAAATCAGGTCGGCGGGGGCCCCACGGCGGATGGCCTCCATCTGGGTGGTGACGTGGGCGAGAACGCAGGTCTGGGTGGGAATCTGCCAGCGGGTTTTCACTTCCTCGAACTTTTCCAAAATCCGCCGTGTGCTGTCCACGGAGTCGCCGGCGGGGTTCAGCCCGATGACGGCATCGCCTGCGCCGTAGGTGAGCCCCTCTAAAAGGGAGGCCATCACGCCGTCCAAATCGTCGGTGGGGTGGTTGGGCTGGAGGCGGCAGGAGAGAGTGCCGGGCAGGCCGATGGTGGTGTTGCAGGTTGCGGTGACGCGGATTTTTTTCGCGGCGTAAATGAGGTCTAAATTGCTCATAATTTTCGCCACCGCCGCCACCATTTCAGAGGTTAAGCCCCGGGAGAGCCTGCGAATTTCCGCACCGCCGTGGTCCTCGCAGAGGAGCCATTCCCGCAGGTCGGACACTGTCCAGTTGCGGATGGCACCGTAAATTTTCTCGTTCACATCGTCCTGAATGATGCGGGTGACTTCGTCCTCCTCGTAGGGGACCACCGGGTGCTCCCGCAGGTCGGAGAGGAGGAGATTTGCCACCACCACCTTGGCGGCCACCCGCTCCTCGGCGGTTTCGGCGGCGATGCCCGCCAGACGGTCGCCGGACTTTTCCTCGTTGGCCTTTGCCAGCGCGGTTTTTACGTCGGGAAAGGAATAGGTTTTGCCGAATAGAACTGCTTTTAGATTCATGGGTACATCTCCTTTGGATTATTCAAAGGCCAGAGTTTTCACCACCACGGGGAGGACGGTGCCGTTGTAGGCCGGGGCTTGGAGGTCGATGTAGTCCCCGGTTTCGGCGGAAACGCCGTCCAGCACCAGCAGCTTGCCCCCGC
>JAVXKN010000255.1:0-1345 GCA_036647315.1 Oscillospiraceae bacterium
TCTGGCGACATTCTGGTGGTAGACGGCCTCATGATGGATGCTGTCAAAACCAAGACCATGGCTACCTTCCTTGAGACTGTCAAGGCAGGCAAGGCTGTCCTCATTACCCCCGAGGTCAATGAGAACGTGATGAAGTCCGCCCGCAATCTCCCCGGCATCTTCACCACCACCGCTACCATTTTGAGTGTGTACGACATTGTCAATGCCAAGAGCCTCGTGGTTGACAAGGCTGCACTCGCCGTGATTGAAGAGGTGTTCGCATAATGAAAACAGCTTATGATATCATTAAACGCCCCATCATTACCGAGCAGTCCATGGCTGAGACCGAGCACAAGATGTACACCTTTGAAGTCGCCAAGGATGCCAATAAAATCGAAATTGCGAAAGCAATGGAAGAAGCTTTTGGCGTGAAGGTCGCAAAGGTCAACACCCTGAACATGATTGGTAAAGAAAAGCGCATGGGCGCAAAGCCTGCCGGCCGTCGCCGCAACTGGAAGAAGGCAATGGTAACTCTGACTGCCGATTCCAAGACCATCGAGCTCTTTGAGGGCATGGTGTAAGGAGGAAATTGAGAAATGGCTATTAAGACCTACAAGCCCACAACGCCCTCCCGTCGCCACATGACGGTATCCGCGTTTGAGGGCATCGACAAAAAGGCCAAGCCGGAGCGCAGCCTCACCGAAAAAGTCAAGAAAAACGGTGGCCGCAACAGCTATGGTCGTATCACCGTCCGCCACCGCGGCGGCGGCAACAAGAGAAAGTATCGCGTCATCGACTTTAAGCGCGATAACCTGGATGTAAAGGGCACCGTTCTCCGCCTGGAGTACGATCCCAACCGCTCCGCCAACATCGCACTGGTTCAGTACGAAAACGGCGAAAAGCGTTACATTCTCGCCCCCGTCGGCCTTGCAGCCGGCAGCACGGTGGTCTCCAGCGCAAACGCCGACATCGTTGCCGGCAACTGCCTGCCCATCGCCAACATCCCCGTGGGCGAAATGATTCACAACATTGAGCTTTACCCCGGCAAGGGCGCTCAGCTCGTCCGGTCCGCCGGCGTTGCTGCCCAGCTGATGGCAAAGGAAAATGGCATGGCTCAGGTCCGTCTTCCCTCCGGCGAAGTCCGCGTTATCCGCGAGGAGTGCATGGCTACCATCGGTCAGGTGGGTAACACCGACCACGGTAACATCTCTCTGGGTAAAGCCGGCCGTCGCCGTCACATGGGCTGGCGTCCTTCTGTCCGTGGTTCCGTCATGAACCCCTGCGACCATCCCCACGGCGGCGGCGAGGGCAAGGCTCCTGTGGGCCGTCCCAGCCCTGTTACACCTTGGGGCAAGCCGACTATGGG
>JAVXKN010000256.1:0-1305 GCA_036647315.1 Oscillospiraceae bacterium
GGGGATGCTGGTTGACGTGTCCCACCTCTCCGACCCCGGCTTTTGGGACGTGGCGGAGCTGGTGGAGGGGCCGTTTTTCGCCAGCCACTCCAATTCCCGGAACATTTGTCCCGATCCTAGGAACTTGACGGACGCGCAATTTACTGCCATAATAGAGCATAAGGGCGTGGCGGGGCTCAATCTATACGCCGCCTTTTTGGGTGAAAACGCCACCGTGGACACCATCGTGGCCCATCTGGAACATTTTTTGGATTTGGGCGGCGCGCAGAACGTTGCCATCGGCGGCGATTGGGACGGCTGCTCCCAGCTGCCACAGGGATTTTCCGATATCTGCAGTTTAGAAAGATTACAAGAACGGCTCCTCCAGCGTAACTATTCCCAGACGCTGATTGAAGCACTGTTTTATAACAATATGATGAGGGTTGTGAAAAGCGTATGTACTATGTAAGCACGCGCAACGGCGCGGAACAGATGAAATCCGCAGATGCCATTTCCATGGGGTTGGCACGTGACGGCGGCCTGCTCACCCCGGAGGTGATGCCCAAGCTGTCCTCCAACGCGTTGGAGGGCATGAAAAATATGTCCTATCAGCAGCGGGCGGTCTATGTGATGGGTGCCTTTTTGGACGATTTTTCCACCAATGAACTCAGCGGCTTTGCCACCGCGGCATACAGCCCGGAAAAATTCGACTGCCCGGAGATCGCCCCTGTCCACCGGGTGGACGACGCTACCTACTGCCTGGAGCTGTGGCACGGCCCCACCTGTGCCTTCAAGGACATGGCTCTGCAGATGCTCCCCCATCTTCTCTCCGCCTCGCTGGTGAAGCAAAACGAGGAAAAAACCGCCTGCATTTTGGTGGCTACCTCCGGCGATACCGGCAAAGCCGCGTTAGAGGGCTTTCGGGATGTGAATAAAACTAAAATTCTGGTTTTTTACCCCAAGGGTGGTGTGGCTCCCATTCAGGAGTTGCAGATGACGACCCAGCAGGGCGAAAACGTGGGTGTCTGCGCCGTAGAGGGAAACTTTGACGATGCCCAAGCCGGTGTCAAGCGTCTCTTTTCCGACGAGACATTGGCCGCAAAACTGGCAGAGCGGGGCTATTTCTTCTCCTCTGCCAACTCTATTAACTGGGGCCGTGTTCTGCCCCAAATTGTCTACTATGTCTCTGCCTACTGCGATTTAATGGCCCAGGGCAAGCTGGAAAACGGCGACCTGCTCAACGTCTGCGTCCCCACCGGCAACTTTGGCGATATTTTAGCTGCCTATTATGCCAAGAAAATGGGTGTGCCCTTGGGTAAACTCATC
>JAVXKN010000257.1:0-1259 GCA_036647315.1 Oscillospiraceae bacterium
AAATCGTTGGAGGCACCGGTGGAGCTGTCCCCCAGCACCAGCTGTTCCGCCACGCGGCCACCTAAGAAGGTGGTGATGCGGTCGGTGAGCTCTTTTTTGGAGTGGAACCCCCGGTCCTCTTGGGGCAGGGAGATGGTCATGCCGCCGGCACCGCCCCGGGGGACGATGGAAATTTGGTGGACAGGGTCTTGGGTGGGGAGACTGTGGATGACGATGGCGTGGCCCGCCTCGTGGTAGGCGGTGAGCCGCCGCTCCTGCTCAATGACGGTGTGGCTCTTCTTTTCCGGCCCGGCGATGACTTTAATCACCGAGGCCTGCAAATCCGACTGGGTGATGAATTGTTCCCCGGTGCGGGCGGCAAGGAGTGCCGCCTCATTCATCAGGTTTTCCAAATCCGCGCCGGTGAAGCTGCCGGTGGCCTGGGCCACCTGTGCCAAATCCACGTCCTCTGCCAGGGGCTTGTTTCGGGCGTGAATTTTGAGGATGGCCTCCCGGCCCTTGGTGTCCGGGTACCCCACAAAGACCTGCCGGTCAAACCGGCCGGGGCGGAGGAGGGCGGGATCCAAAATGTCCTGACGGTTGGTGGCGGCGAGGACGATAACCCCCTCGTTGGCAGAGAAACCGTCCATTTCAACCAAAAGCTGATTGAGGGTCTGTTCGCGCTCGTCGTGTCCGCCGCCAAGGCCGGTGCCACGCTGACGGCCCACCGCGTCGATTTCGTCGATAAAGACGATGGCGGGGGAGTCTTTTTTCGCCTGGTCAAAGAGGTCACGGACGCGAGACGCGCCGATGCCCACATAGAGTTCTACAAAGTCGGAGCCGGAGATGGAGAGAAACTTGACCCCCGCCTCCCCCGCTACCGCGCGGGCCAACAGGGTTTTGCCGGTGCCCGGTGGGCCCACCAAAAGAACGCCCTTGGGAATCCGCGCCCCTAGGGCGATAAACTTCTGGGGGTCTTTGAGGAAGTCCACCAGCTCCTGCAGTTCGGCCTTTTCCTCCACCGCGCCCGCCACGTCTTGAAAGGTGACTTTTTTGGCGGTATCGTCCCCGTCGTGGGTGCGGGCCTTGCCAAATTTGTTGGCGTTGCCGCCGATACTGCCGTCACCCCCCGCATTTTGTCGGGCGTAGGAGAGGTAGGCGAAGGCGATGAAGGCAATCACCAGCACCACGGTGGGAATGAGGGCGAACCACCAGGGTGGCTGAAAGCCCAAATCGTAGTTATAGTCCAACAGGATGCCGCTTTTCATCTGCTTTTCGAT
>JAVXKN010000258.1:0-243 GCA_036647315.1 Oscillospiraceae bacterium
GAAGACCTAAGCCTAAGATAATTTGTCCTACGGTCCGCTTATGTCCGCTGCGGATAAACATGTACAAAACGATGCCGGCCACCGCCAGCAGGGGGCCTAAAACAGAGGGTTTTAGGAGGGCGAGGAAAATGTTGTCGCCGGAGATGTCGCCTAAGCGCAGCAGCTGGGCGGTGACGGTGGTACCGATGTTGGCACCCATGATGATACCCACTGCCTGCTTGAGCTTCATGATGCCGGCGTTTA
>JAVXKN010000258.1:253-1257 GCA_036647315.1 Oscillospiraceae bacterium
CCCGGTCACCAGTGCGCCCAACAGCACGCCCTTAAAAACGTTGCTGGTCAGTCGCTCTAAGATACTCTCTAATCGTCCGCTGGATAACTTTTCAAGGCCGTCCGTCATGATAGACATACCAAACAGAAAAGTTGCGATGGCACCGAGCATGGTTATAACGTTAAAAACATTCAACCTGTCTTCCTCCGCATCTTCAGAATCCGTGTCATAGCGATAGTTATTATATTATAGTCGTAATATGGCGTTTCGTAAAGGGGCGGTAGACAAATCGTAAAATTTCAACAGATATGCCAAAAAGCACTTGCATATTTTAGCAAATATGGTCACTTAGCTGTCAATTAAATTTCCCAGCCAAGGCATAGGGACGGGCACGGTGGGAATAGAGTTTTGTTGGAGGCGATTGTATGTTTTCAGCGTGGCTGATTCTGCTGCTCAACAGTCTTTTTTTCACCCTGCGCCTGACAGGCAGTGTCGGTTCCTTCCCCCGCCCGCTGAAACGGGAGGAGGAGCAGGAATGTTTAGAGCGGTTCGCCGCCGGCGACATGGCGGCACGCAATAAGCTCATTGAGCACAATTTAAGGTTAGTGGCGCATATTATTAAGAAGTACTACACCCAAACCGCCGACCAGGACGACCTCATCTCCATCGGCACCATCGGGCTGATTAAGGGCATCTCCACCTTTAAGATGGACAAAAACGTGCGCCTTGCCACCTATGCCAGCCGGTGCATTGAAAACGAAATTCTCATGTACTTCCGCTCCCGCCGGAAACTCTCCGGGGAGGTTTCACTCTCTGATACGCTGGATGCCGATGCTGACGGCAATTCTCTCTCCCTCATGGACGTTATCTCGGTGGACGACACCATGCTGGAGGAGCTGGACACCAAGGACGACTGCGCCAAAGTCCGCCGGTGCGTCGCCACCTGCCTCACCAAGCGGGAGGCTACCATCATCTCCATGCGCTACGGCCTCAATGACGCTATCCCCCGCACACAAAGGGAAATC
>JAVXKN010000259.1:0-1254 GCA_036647315.1 Oscillospiraceae bacterium
GATGACGAGCGAAAGGCGGCCATGGTGAGCAATCTCCTGGTGGTGCTCTGTGGCAATCGGGACGCACAGCCCATCGTCAACAGCGGCTCGATCTATTAGTCATGGCAGAGGAAAAGAAGCAGATTCCCCTGCGGCTTTCCCCCTCCCTCTACGCCAAATTAGCCCAGTGGGCAGAGGACGATTTTCGGTCAGTCAATGGCCAGATTGAGTTCCTTTTAACGGAATGTGTCCGCCGCCGGGGCACTGAACCCCCCAAACGCCCCAACGTACCGCCCACAAACGCGTAAATTTCCGAAAACTTCATACGTCCTTAACAGGAATGTGTTATACTAAAAAATAACACATTCCTGTTGTTTTTTTGACTGATCCGTTTTTGGAGGGGATTTTATGGCCACGATTTTAGTGGTGGAGGACGACCGAGACACCAACGAGGCGGTTTCGGAATATCTGCGGAGCATGGGGCACACGGTTTTGGAGGCCTACGACGGCAACGATGCCGTGGCACTTTTCCATGCAAATACCGTGGATTTGGCCCTGCTGGACATTATGCTCCCCGGCCGCTCCGGCCTGGAAGTCCTGCGGGAACTGCGGCGGCAGAGCGACGCTAAAATTCTCATGCTCACGGCACTGGGGGATGAAAAAACCCAGCTGGCGGGGTTTGACGGTCAGGCGGACGACTACATGGTGAAGCCCTTTTCCATGGTGCTTTTAGGCCGCCGTGTGGCGGCACTGCTCCGCCGCGGGGACACCGTCCCCACCCCGGACGTGGTGCAGTTTGGGGACGTGACGGTGGATTTTTCCGCCTACACCGCCCGGGACCCAAACGGGCGCATTGAGGTGACTCCCAAGGAGCTGACCCTGCTGCGTCTGCTGGCGGAAAACCCCAATCTGGTGCTCACCCGCAACCAGATTTTAGACACCCTCTGGGGGGAGGACTACCCCATCATGGACCGCACCATCGACACCCACATCAGCAATCTGCGGAAAAAGCTGCGGTTGGACTGCATCGTCACCATCAAGGGCGTGGGGTATAAATACGAGGTGGTAAAATGAAACATCTAAAGCTTTTTCCGAAAATTTTTCTCTACACCCTGCTCCTCATGGTGTTCATCACCTCGGTAGCACTGGGTACCACCTACCTGCTGGGCACCGCACCTGTGGGCAAGAGCATCTCCGGCTCCATCGCCGCAACACCCGCCCCCACCACCGACGTTCTCCCCTCTACCGCCCCCACCACAGGAGTGCCCTCGGAGG
>JAVXKN010000260.1:0-1248 GCA_036647315.1 Oscillospiraceae bacterium
TGCTTGGCGGTGGAGGGGGTCTCTTGGGAATCCTCGCAGGATTGGGTATCGTAGGATACATATTTCAGAAAGCGGTCAATGACATTCATTTGCGTTTCTCCTTTAATTGTGGTAAAGTGAATGTAGTAATTGTAGCACAAAAGGAGTGATTTGACCATGGTAAAAACGCAGGAATTTTTCTTTCCCTCTGCCAGTGGCAAACATCAGTGCTTTGCAATGGAATGGCTGCCTGAAAATTCCCCCCGTGGCATCGTCCAAATCGTCCACGGCGTGGCGGAATACATTAAGCGGTACGACGCTTTCGCCCGCTTTTTAGCAGAAAACGGCTTTTTGGTCTGCGGCAACGACCATCTGGGCCACGGCAACACCGTCACCGATGGAAAATACGGCTACTTCGCCCCGGAACACGGCTGGGAATACGTCACAAAGGACGTTCGCCAGCTGCGGGAGACCGAGGGGGCCAAATATCCCCACGTCCCCTACTTCATGCTGGGCCACTCCATGGGTTCTTTTTTGACCCGCACCTACCTCATCGACTACCCCGGCACCCTCACCGGTGCCATTCTGTCCGGCACCGGCCAAGAGCCGGGCTTTAAGGTGGCGGCCGCCCGGCTGATTGCCGCCATCGCCTGCAAAACCAAAGGGCCGGAAAGCCACAGTGCCCTGATTCAGAGCCTGTCGCTGGACGCGTACAACAAGGAATTTGCCCCCAACCGCACCCGCGCCGACTGGATTTCCCGGGACACGGCGGTGGTGGATGCCTACTGCAAGGACCCCTTCTGCTCCTTCTCCCCCACGGCGGGCATGTTTGGGGACATGATGGGGGGCATCAAATACATCGCCCAAAAGGACAATCTGGCCCGGATGGAGCCGAAAACCCCGGTCTACTTTTTCTCCGGGGCCTGTGACCCGGTGGGTGCCTCCGGCAAGGGGGTGCGCACGGTGGTTTCCATGTTCCAAGATGCCGGCTGCAAAGACGTGACCCTCAAGCTCTACCCGGAGGGCCGCCACGAGATGCTCAACGAAACAAACCATGAGGAGGTCTACGGCGACACCTTAGCGTGGCTGGAGGCGCACCTGTAATCATCACCATGGGGCGGGCGGTTTGCACGGGCAATCGCCCGCCACCAATTTTCTACCGCATTTTCAAAGAATGATTGACAAACGCGGAATAGGATGTTATAATTCTCAGGCTGACATTTAATAGATGAAAGTACCCATGCGGGTGTAGTTCAATGGTAGAATTCC
>JAVXKN010000261.1:0-1244 GCA_036647315.1 Oscillospiraceae bacterium
TTCATATTATACCCTATCCTTGCCAAATAGGCTAGATGTTTTTTTGAAATCACCTCGCCGGGGGCCACAATGGGCACGCCCGGGGGGTATGGGGCGATTTGGACGGCGGAAATCCGGCCCTCTGCGGCGGAAAGAGGCAATATCTCTTTGGGGGAAAAGAGGGCGGCACGGGGAGAGAGGGCGACGATTGGACGGGGGACGCCCTCATCCGCCCCAGCTTGCGAGCTGGGGCACCACGGGTTAAGGAAGGGTTCATTTAATCCAAATGCCCACAGGGCATTTGGACCCCGCGGGGGAAGGCTTACGGGGGATTGGAGGGCAACTTCCAGTTTGTCAAAATCTTCCTGTTTGTCGTTGCAGGTGCAGATGAAGACCACATGGTTTTTGTCCGCCATTTCCGGGTAGATGTTTTGGGTTTCCAGCGCGTTTTGGAGGGCGAAGCCGTCACTGCAGAGGAGGGTAAACCGGGCGGGGTCTAGGTTTGCGCCCTGCAAACTGGGAAATGTCTCCCGCAGTTTTTGGACGGACAAGATGGTTTTTTCGTAGTCCCTTTTCCCCTGCCCCTCCATGTGGGCCCGGGCCCGGTCTAGGGAGGCCATGATGAGGTAGGAGGGGCTTGAAGTCCCGGTGATGGCGGCGGCCTTTCGCAACGCCTCCGCCCCGAACCGCTCTGAAGAGAACAGCAGTGCCGACTGGCCCAGTGCAGGCAGGGTTTTGTGGGCAGAAGTCACCACCAAATCCGCTCCCAAAAAGGGGTTTGCCCCCAGAAACGGCAGGTGTCCGCCGTGGGCAGCATCCACCAGTAAAATGCCTCCGTGTTCATGGACAGCGTGGGCAATTTTCGGAATGTCAGATAACACACCGTAATATGTTGGCGAGGTAATACAGACGGTTTTCACTTTCTGGTGGGTTTTCAGAAAGTTTTCCACATCTGACGGTAAAATGGGGGTCTCCCCGTCCCGCATCAGGTAGTGGGGGTGCAGGTCCAAAAGGGCCAGCGCGTTGTGGACGGCGCGGTGGGAGGCACGGTCTAACAGCACCTCCTCCCCGGGATGGCAGGCGGCGAAAAAGGCGGTTTGAAGTCCCTGGGTGGAGCCGCCGGTGAGGAATTGGCAGTGGGGCATCTTCCACGCAGACCCCCAGAGGGCCTCCGCCTCTGCAATCACATCGCCGCCGCCGTAGAGGTCGCCGGTGGGGGGCAGCTCGGTAAAGTCCAGCAGATTGCCCTCCCCCCTGCCCTTGTG
>JAVXKN010000262.1:0-1237 GCA_036647315.1 Oscillospiraceae bacterium
GCATACGGATTTGAAAAATTCGCATGAGCGCGCCGAATTTGTAAACCGTGTTTTGGAACAACATCTCAGGCAATTTACAGGCGCGAATTAAAATGGAGACATGAGCGGATGGCTGCATTATTTTGGCGCTGAAAAAACGGCTTAGACAATGACGGGAGGTATGCCATATGTCGGACAAACACTATGCGGTGGCGATCATCACAGCGGTCCAAAGGGAGACCGAGGGCGTCATGCGCTTGTATAGCAACTGGGAATGCATCGACGGAGAAGACGGCGATCAAGCCTATTATGAGACCACCTTCTGCCGGGGCGGCGAGACCTTCCGGCTGGTGACCGCGCAGCAGGACGAGATGGGAATGACCGCCGCCGCGTCTCTCTCCCATAACCTGATTACCCGCTTCCATCCCCAATATCTGATCATGACGGGCATTGCCGCCGGGATCGGGGCGGAGCAGATCTACGGCGACGTCATTATTCCAAACGTGATTTGGAACTATTCGGGAGGGCGGTTCGTGCGCTCCGATGAGGCGGACATTTGCTGGGGGAATGTGGGTTTCCAGCCCCGGCCCACCTCGCTGACCCTTTCCCCGGATATCGAGACCCTTGTCCGCCAGGTGGCGGCCGACCCGGAAAACCAGTTCCATATCCACCTGGGTCCCATGGCCTGCGGAACGGCCGTGGTGGCCAACCGGGAGGTGGTGGACCAGCAGGTTCGCTCCCAGCTGCCCACCACGGCGGGGCTGGATATGGAGTCCTACGGGATGTTCTACGCGGCTCGAAAGGCATGGAACTCCAAAACCGAACCCATTGTGATCAAAAGCGTCTGCGACTACGCCGACGAGGGAAAATGCGACCTCTACCAAAAGTTTGCGGCATTCACCAGCTCGGAGTTTGTCAAGGTATTCTGTGAAAAATATCTTCCCCTTCAGTGCGGCGAGGCCTAACACATCTCGCCGCAGGGCATATCAAAGAGAGAACGCGGATCAAAGATAAAAGGCTTGTTAAGGAAGCGCTGAATAAATCCTCACCCCCAAGCGTCCTATAAAATGGTAGAATGGAAAAGAAGTAAACTGGCTTTGGGGGATGAAGGGAACTGCGGGAATCTCCTATGAGCTGAAAATCCCCAAAGCCTACGAAGAAAATATTTGCATTCAGATAGGAACCGGAAATGTTATGTATGCCGGAGAAAATAGCCACAAGCTGAAAACACTTGATATCGAAGTGGCAAAGCGCGGGG
>JAVXKN010000263.1:0-1182 GCA_036647315.1 Oscillospiraceae bacterium
ATGGCGGAGCGGGCGGTAGAGGAGGGCATTGAACTCTACGATGTCCGCAAGGGCGGTTTTTGCATCGTCATGGACCCGAAAACCGGCGCGGTGAAGGCCATGGCCTCCTCCCCTAAATTCGACCCCAACCATTACGGCGATGTCACGGACCCCCAGACTGCCGAACTGCTGAAAAAGATGGAGGAGGACGGTGGCATCTCCGAGGAAGACTACATGAAGGCTCTGGGCGCGGCGCAGAACAATCAGTGGCGCAACAAGGCCTTAAACGATGCCTACGAACCCGGCTCCACCTTCAAAACCCTTGTGGTGGCGGCGGCACTGGAAGAGGGCGTTGTCACCATGGACAGCATGTTTACCTGCACCGGCTCCATGCGGGTGGGTAACTGGAATATCGGTTGTAGCAAAAGGGCCCCGGGCCACGGGGTGCAGACCTTGACCCAAGCCGTTATGAACTCCTGTAACCCCGCCTTTATCACCATCGGGCAAAAGCTGGGTGCGGAAAAGTTTTACGACTATTTGGAGAAATTCGGCGTTATCGGACACACGGGCATTGACCTGCCCGGCGAGGCGGACAACACCAATCTGGTGTGGAGCCGTGACTACTTTACAAGCCCGGAGGGCGCGGCCTCCCTCGCCACCGCCTCCTTCGGTCAGACCTTTAAGCTTACCCCCATCCAGCTGATCACCGCCTGCGCCGCCGTGGTGAATGGCGGACACCTGATGGAACCCTATGTGGTGCAATCCGTCACCGACGACAAGGGAAACGTGGTGGAGGAACACCAGCCGGTAGAGGTGCGTCAGGTGGTTTCGGAACAGACCTCCAAAACCGTCAGTGCCATGCTGGAACAGGTCATTGGCGGCGGCGGCAGCGGCAAGAACGCCTATCAGCCCGGTTATCGCATCGGCGGCAAAACCGGTACTTCCGAAAAGCGAGACGAAAAAACCGGCGACAACATTGTCTCCTTTATGGGCTTTGCCCCGGCGGATGACCCACAGGTGATTGTGCTCATCGCCTTCGATAGCCCCACCCCCATCTCCCCGGGCAGCACCTACACCAAGGATTACTATTACATCAGCGGCGGTGTCATGGGTGCCTCCCGCTGTGGGCCGCTGATTGCGGATGTTTTGGACTACATGGGCGTTCCCAAGCAGTATACCGCCGCGGAGCTCTCCGGCGCGGAC
>JAVXKN010000264.1:0-1137 GCA_036647315.1 Oscillospiraceae bacterium
GTTGGAATGCTGAAGGTGCACCGCTATCCGCTGCTGTGCATCGCCGTCCCCACCACGTCCGGCACCGGCAGTGAAACCACCATCGCCGCCATCATTTCCGACCCCGAAACCCACAGCAAAAAGCAGCTGCTAGATCCCAAGCTGGTGCCCATGTTGGCGGTTTTGGATCCGGATCTCACGGTGGGCCTGCCCAAAAGCAGCACCGCCTTTACCACCTTCGACGCCTTGACCCATGCGCTGGAGGCCTATGTTTCCGGCTATGCCGACGAGGATTCCCGCCGCCGTGCCCGGATGGCGATTAAGGGCATCTATCGGAACCTGCCCATCGTGATGCAGAACCCCGCCGACGTAAAGGCGCGAGAGGGTCTGCTAGAGGCATCGTTCCTAGCCGGCACCGCCTTTACCCGCACCTATGTGGGCTACGTCCACGCCTTTGCCCACAATATCGGCGGTAAATTCGGCATCCCCCACGGGCTTGCCAACGCCGTCCTCCTCCCCCATGTGATGCAGTATTACACCGTCCGCTGCTGGCGGGAATTTTCCGAGATTGCAATTATGCTGGGCATCACCGGCGGCTCCTCCATAGACCGTGCCAATCGCTTCGTGGAGAGCATCTACACGCTGGCAGAGGAGTGCGGTATCCCCGCCCGCTTTGAGGCCTTCCCCAAAGCTGCCATTGATGAGGTCATTGTGGACGCCTTCAAGGAGTGCCACGGCGTGTACCCCGTTCCTCGCTACTACACCCGCAGTACAGCACGGGAGCTGCTGGAAAAGGTCTGCCGGGAGGCATAAAGGGAGGGCTTTTTTATGGCGCATCGCATCACGGAGGCCTGCATCGGCTGCACACTCTGCGCCCGCAGCTGCCCAGTCGGGGCGATTTCCGGGACGCTGAAGGAGCAGCACGTCATCAACGAAAAACGCTGTGTGGATTGCGGCGTCTGCGGAAGGGTCTGTGCAAAGGGTGCCGTGGTAGGCTCCTTTGGGCAGGTCTGCGTCAAAATTCCCAAAGAGCGCTGGAAAAAACCTGTCATTGATAAGACCCTGTGTAGCGCCTGCTCCATCTGCGTGGATGCCTGCACGGCGGATTGCCTGCAAATTTCCCTCCCCACCTTCCGTGGGGATCTCAAAGTGTTCGCC
>JAVXKN010000265.1:0-1099 GCA_036647315.1 Oscillospiraceae bacterium
GCTCCTTAAACCACTCGGACACCTCTCCAAGGTGGTACGCCATCCAAATGCAAAAAAAATCATACCATACTCGTCACCTGTTGTCAATGGCAGACTTTGAAAACGCCGGCTCTTTTCAGCATTTTAGTCCCAGTGCATATTCCTGTTTGCCACGCAAACCATTCTGTGATAAAATAACAGCTAAATTCAATACGAATGAAACTTTGGGGGTAAACCATGAATCGAACTTTGGAACAAATCCTGCCGCTGGTGCAAAAACCTGCCCGCTACACCGGCGGAGAGTATAACGCTGTGGTGAAGAATCGGGAGGACGTATCCCTGCGCTACGCGCTCTGTTTTCCAGATACCTATGAAATCGGAATGTCCAATCTGGGTGTGCGCATCCTTTATGGCGTGATGAACAACGTGCCCGACGTCTGGTGTGAGCGGGTGTTTGCACCCTGGGGCGACATGGAAGACCTGATGCGGAAAAACAATGTTCCGCTCTACGGTCTGGAGAGTGGCGACCCTATTCGTGACTTCGATTTGATTGGGTTTTCTCTGGGCTATGAAATGGCCTACACCAACGTCCTCAATATGCTGGATTTGGCGGGGGTACCCATCCGCGCGGCAAATCGGGGCGAGGGGATGCCTATCATCGTTGCCGGCGGCACCTGTGCCTATAACCCGGAACCCTTGGCGGACTTTGTGGATATCTTCTCTCTGGGCGAGGGGGAGGATGTCTCCTTAGAACTGCTGGAATTATACCGCAAAGCAAAAGGGGAGAAGTGGTGTAAAGCAAAGCTGCTTGCCGCCGCCGGACAGATTCCCGGGCTTTATGTCCCCTCGCTCTATGAAATTACCTACAACGCGGACGGCACTGTTTTAGCCATTACCCCAAAGGAAAATGCCCCTTATCCCGTGGAAAAACGCATTGTGCAGGATATGGACAAGGCCTATTTCCCGGTAAAAACCATCATCCCCTCCACGGAAATTGTCCACGACCGGGTGATGCTGGAGGTGTTCCGGGGCTGTATTCGCGGCTGCCGATTCTGTCAGGCGGGATACGCTTACCGCCCGGTACGGGCGAAAAGCCCGGAATTACTAGTGGAGCAGGGGA
>JAVXKN010000266.1:0-1077 GCA_036647315.1 Oscillospiraceae bacterium
TTTAGCACAGTGGGGCACAGTTGACAAGCGGACGGTTTTTGCGTATGATGTGAATAATCAAAAAAACGAAAAAGGGGCTGAAGTATTGGTATTTGTCATAGTGATTCCTCCTGCTGCTGTCCCTAATGGGTACAGCGCAATATTTGCTACACGAGGTAGCGCAGTTATTATAAAGGGTTTCACACTAAAAAGCAATTCATTTTTCCAAAGCGCAAAGTCCCTCGAAAAACGTCGCCGAGAAAAAAATATAGCAGGTCCCATTGTCGTATGAAACCACCGTCCTCGGAGATACTGTAAGCACAGTGAATTCGATGGATGGGGGCTTTTTTCTTGCAGGGAAAGGTTACACTATGCGGGGTCAACACCGCAAAGCTCAAGGTGCTGAAGAACGATGAGATTGTGGCCCTGCTTAAACGGACCAAAGAGGGCGACATGGAGGCCAGAGAGCAGCTGATTTCGGGAAATCTGCGGCTGGTGCTGTCGGTGATTCAGAAATTTATGAACCGGGGGGAAAACCCGGACGACCTGTTTCAGGTGGGGTGTATCGGGCTGATTAAGGCCATCGACAACTTTAATATCGACCTAGACGTGCGGTTCTCCACCTACGGCGTTCCCATGATTATTGGCGAAATCCGCCGCTATCTGCGGGACAACAGTGCCATGCGGGTCTCCCGCTCCCTGCGGGACACCGCCTATAAGGTCCTGCAGGCCAAGGAGCAGTACCGGGGCAAGTACCAAAAGGAACCCACGGTGGAGGAAATCGCTAAAATTTTGGAGATTCGCCGGGAGGACGTGGTCTTTGCCATGGACGCCATCGTAGACCCGGTGTCCCTCTATGAACCTATCTACTCAGACGGCGGGGATACCATCTGCGTCATGGACCAGGTGCGGGATACTAAAAATACAGACGAGAGCTGGGTGGAGCACATCGCCCTCAAAGAGGCAATCGCCAAGCTGAACAGCCGAGAAAAGCACATTCTGAATCTCCGCTTTTTTGAGGGGAAAACCCAGATGGAGGTCTCCACGGAGGTGGGCATCTCCCAGGCCCAGGTGTCCCGCCTAGAGAAAAACGCCATC
>JAVXKN010000267.1:0-1039 GCA_036647315.1 Oscillospiraceae bacterium
TTGCGGTGCTGGCCTGCTGGGCAGCCGCCAGCGCGTCCCGCAGTGCCTGATTTTTCTGCTGCTCCTCATTATAGATATCTGTCACGTCGCTGCGTGCTAGAATAATCCGCCGATTAGGCTTATCTAAATAGGAAAATTGCAGTTTTTTCCGACTGATGTTGCCGTCCATCTCCCGTACTTGGGTATAGGCGGTGTAAACCGCCTGATGTTCCAGCTGTGCCAGCACATTTTCGTAGGACATCTCCCAAATGTTGCGCTCCACGTCCTCCTCAACCAGATATTTCCGCGCGTAGTCGACCACCTCCTGTTCATAGCTGGAGGCATAAAACGGCGGCAGGGGCGTTTTCCCTTCGCTTTTGGCAAAGATTACATAGGCATCGCTATTGCAATCCAGCAGGGCCAGATAGTCGTAGTCCAAATTCACAACGGCATCCACCAGCTCCCGGGACGTCTTCTGCTGGTCCACGTCCGTTGCGTAAATATAGGCCTCTACGTCGCTGGTTTTGGGGTTGAGAAACATATCCACTTCCACGCGAATCCACAGAACTTTGTTTTTCCAAAAGCTCATGTAGCTCTCTTGGGTAATACTGGTCTGCCCACGGCGAAAAGTGCTGAGCAGATTCTTCCGATTAAATAATTTCTTATATTTCGCTAAAGCGGTTTTATCCACATGGGCGGCATACTCCCGGGCGAAAAAGTCATCCACGGTGCCATCGCCCAAAAAGGACAAAATCATGGGGTTTTCGCTCTGGCCGTCTTCACAGAGATTTTTTGTCAAATTCAGCTTAAAGGAACCCAGCACATTCTGGTTGTGGACCTGCCGCCACTTGATTTCCTCGTTGTACCGCTCCTCCAATCGGACCCGCTCAGAGATATCCATGCCGGTGCCGATGGCCTTCACCGGCTTTCCGTCCTCATCGTATATGGTGGTGTAGCAAATTTCATACCACCACAGGGTGTCGCTGTCGTCATTGCGCCAGCGGCTGATGCTTTTTGCCATCTTTTCTCCGGCGTAAATTTTGCGGAACATCTCGTTCAT
>JAVXKN010000268.1:0-1024 GCA_036647315.1 Oscillospiraceae bacterium
ATCACCATCTACGCTTTCTACATCCCGGTGTTCCTCATCTACATGAAAAAGTCCAAATCCTTGGAAATTGGGGTTTTCAAGGGCAAGGTGATGCCCATTCTGGCCACCTGCGGGTGCCTGTTCATGGTCTTTGCCGCCTGCATGGCCCACGGGATTGCGGTACTGTTTTATCTGGTGATTTTCGCCGTGATCATGGTCGTCGGCAACCTCTTTTACGGCCGCCGTCGAATTGAGGCCGCAGAGGCCGACAAAACATCCAGCAACACCTAACACAACACTTCAAAACAGAACAGGGGCAGACGGATTTTCCGTCTGCCCCTGTTTTTTAGATTTAATCGTTTTGACACAGCAATTCGTAACACTCCGGGGCGGTGAGGCGGTAGAGGGCCTCTAGGTCGGTGTCCATGGCGGCTTTTTGGTCGGTTTCCGCCTGATAGGCGACGCAGGTGCCGCAGGAGGAGCTGAGGCGGCGGGGCACCGGCATCATCTGGGCGGACACCCCCAACTGCTTGAGGGCCCTGTCGGTGCGGAGGGCCGCCAAATGGGTGTGAAAGGTGGCGATGTACTGCTCCATCACTTTGTAAGGGTCAGGCGGCTGTCGCCGTTTTCCCCGGTGACGGTGACGGCGTACCCTTGACTGCCGGCAAACCGGGTGACGTTTTCTACCGCGCACTGATTATCCACCAGCACCTCTAAGGTGGCGGGAGCGTCGGCCTTTACCGCTTTTTGCACCATCACCACCGGCATGGGGCAGGAAAAACCTCTTGCGTCAATCATTTCTTCTCCTCCTTCGGCAGATTCATGAGAGAAATCACTAAAAATACGGCAAAGCCCACGAAGATAGCCACCTTGCCACCGGCAGAAATGCCGCCTACCACCAGTTCTTTTGCCTCATTGAGACTGTCCGGGTTGCCCGCCAGACCGAAGTTGTGGGCCAGCGCGGCACCCATCACCATGCCAAAGACAGTGACGGCGGAGTCGCCGTTCCCCTCACCCGCCAAAATGAGCTGACGGAGGGGGCAGC
>JAVXKN010000269.1:0-1024 GCA_036647315.1 Oscillospiraceae bacterium
GATTCGTCAGCGGGTGGAGGACGTGGCCGCCGACCTGATTCTCTCCGGCGCGCTCCAGGAAACGCCCACCTTAAAATTAGGGGTGCGGGACGGGGAACTTTTTTGCGAGGCCGCCGTCTAACCCTCGTACCCCACAGGATGGGTCACATATGGAAAAATGAAGGAGCAATTTTAGAATGTTGAAGAAAACCATGTCCCTGGCACTGGCACTGTGCCTCTCCCTGTCCCTGGCCGCCTGCGCCCCCGCAAAGCCCGCCGCCAAGACACCCGAGGAGCTGAAGACCCTCTATACTGAATCCATTAACGCTGCCCGCAACGCCGAGGACAACGAATATCTCCCCGTCATCACCTCCGCCGACGATCAGGATGCCGCCATGATTCTCCCCCTGATGGGCATGGACAAGGCAGAGCTGGCTACCGCCTTTGCCGTGGCCGCCTCCCCCATGAATATGCGCGCCTACGGCGTAGCCGCCGTCATGCCCGCCGAGGGCAAGGCTGAGGACGTGAAGGCAGCCCTCCAGGGCTTCATCGACCTGCAGAAGCAGAACTTTGAGCAGTACCTCCCCGACCAGAAGGAAATCGCCAACGCCGCCAAGCTGGAAGTGCTGGCCGACGGCACCGTCCTCATGGTCATGTGCGAGGACCAGGACACCGTCTTCACCGCCATCAAGACCGCTATCGAGAAGTAAGTTTTGAACTGAAAAACAGCCCGTCGGATGATTCCGACGGGCTGTTTTTTTGTGCGTAATGGGTGCACTGAGTGAGGTCAATGGCGGGAGCCGCCTTTTTGAGATAATTGGACACTCGCTACTTGAAAGCTAATCTACGTTTCGATTTTTACCGAAGAAAATAATGCCTTGCCTCAATTTGCGCCGATATGTACAAGCCGCACTGACTTTCTTATCTGGATGAATACAGTCTTTAGCATCGGAGCACGCATCATACCGGGAACAGCAAGAAAATAAATCTCCATGCGATTCCAGCTCGCGGTAATCGTAAATGCTAATGATGGTTTCAGCGTAAC
>JAVXKN010000270.1:0-1018 GCA_036647315.1 Oscillospiraceae bacterium
CGCCGCTACAACCGCTGCAAAATCTGCGGCCGTCCCCACGCCTACCTGAGAGACTACGGCATCTGCCGTATCTGCTTTAGAGAGCTGGCATATAAGGGACAGATCCCCGGCGTACGCAAGGCATCTTGGTAAATTTCCGCCATGCCGCGCAACGTTTCGCTTGCAGTGCATTCGCACAGCCGACGCTCACGTTGCTTGCCTGACGAAAATTTTCCGGCGACGCGCGTTCTGGTAATTTCCTTGCGACGCATATTTCTTTCCCTCGCAAGGCGGTCAATAGGTCGGGGACGATGCCTAAGCTCCGATACCTTGCCGTCTATACGGGCACTGCCCGTAAACTGAATAGGAGGTAACACTCATGCAAATCACTGACCCCATTGCGGATATGCTCACACGCATCCGTAACGCGAACAACGCCAAGCATGAAACGGTGGACGTTCCCGCATCCAACATGAAGAAGTCCATCGCTCAGATTCTGCTGGACGAAGGCTACATTAAGAACTTCCAGCTCATCGAAGACAACATGCAGGGTGTCATTCACATCACACTGAAGTACGGCCCCGGTAAAGAGAAAATCATTACCGGCCTTCGCCGCGTTTCCAAGCCCGGCCTGCGGGTGTATGCCGGCGCAGAGGAACTTCCCCGCGTTCTGCGGGGCCTCGGTATCGCAATCGTTTCCACGTCCAAGGGCGTCATGACCGACAAGGCTGCTCGCGCAGCTCATGCCGGCGGTGAAGTCCTCGGGTTCGTCTGGTAAGGAGGAGAGAGAGTATGTCAAGAATCGGAAGAATGCCCATCACTCTCCCCGCCGGCGTAGACGTGAAGATTGATGCAAGCAACGTAGCCACTGTCAAGGGCCCCAAGGGTACCTTAGTGCAGCAGCTGCACCCCGCCATTACCTTCGTTCGCGAAGGTGATGTGCTCACCGCAACCCGTCCTGACGACACCAAGGACAACCGCTCCCTCCACGGCCTGACCCGCACCCTGCTCCACAACATGGTAGTGGGTGTTACCGATG
>JAVXKN010000271.1:0-1007 GCA_036647315.1 Oscillospiraceae bacterium
TCACCCCCTCCAGAGGGATGGCAAAAACCACGCACTCCATATCCCCCAGCATTTGAGAGGTGGACACGGCGCGGTGGCGTTCCACCACAGTCTCTCTGAGATAGGCATCACTTTTCAGCAGGACACCGTGGCCGGTGGTATCGTAGGCCACACCCTTGGCATCCACAAGAAAGATTTTTTGAAAATTCCAGTGCTGTTTCTGCTCCTCGAAAATCCCCCGCACTTGCCCGAACGTATCGGCGTGAGCGGTTTTGAGCACGGTGGACACTGTACCCAGGATGGAAAAATTATCTTCGATGACATTGCCGGCGTTAATACCGATTTGCTTTGAAATCTCCGCCAGATAGTCGGTGCTCTCATCGCTGATGGTATCTTGAAGGTTGGCATAGTAGCGGAAGCCCGCCACGATAAAGAGGGCACAAAGTACTACCAGCACCAGTGCTGTCACCCAAAACATACGCCGTGCCGCCAGCCATTCCAGGAAGGACTCCCGGTGCCGTTCTGTTTCCGCCATGATGTCACCTCCTCAATACGGGTAATCTCCACCCGATAGTCTATTACAGCTAGTATAGTACATTTTCCCCATTATCACAAGAGTAATTTGCATTTTTCGCCCTTTTGTACGATTGTTCGCCGGAGGGCGAACCGCCCCAAAATCGGCATAGGCTTTTCTGAAATCGCAATTCTAAAAGTAAATAATTGAAGGGAAGGCGAAACAGTGGAAAGCTGGCCGCCCGTCTCGGTGTAGTTGTGGGCACTTTGGGGTTTTGCCGCAGAATATGAAAGGGCGGAAAAGAGTTTACGAGATGCGGGACGGGTGGTATACTTGGGGCAAGTCGGTAGTACAGAGGAGTGTATGATTTTGAATATTTATCCGTGGTTGGACGACTATTTGCAATCGAAACCCGGCGTGACAAAGGACTACAAAATCGAGTGGGAATGGCTGCGGTATCAGGTGGGGGGCAAGCTGTTCGCCACCACCTGTCAGCCCGGCGAGAGCTACAAGG
>JAVXKN010000272.1:0-986 GCA_036647315.1 Oscillospiraceae bacterium
AAAACTTCACGGCGAAGCCGCGAATATCACGCTCCGCGTCGGCGGCACCGCGCTCGCCGGCCACGGTGGAGAAGCGGACAAAGGTTTCGGTCTTCTTGCCGATTTCGCTAAAGAGCTTGGCCTTGCTGTACGCGGTGATGTCCTGTGTGACGGTAAAGGTGCCGTAAGCACCGCTGCCCTTGGCGTGCATCCGACGCTCGGGGATGACTTCACGCTCGAAGTGGGCCAGCTTTTCCATCAGCCACACGTCCTGCATGACAACCGGGCCGCGGGGGCCTGCTGTGATCGAGTTCTCATTGTCGGCAATGGGTGCGCCAACTTCGTTGGTGAGTTTTTTATGGTCCATGTCCGTACCTCCTTAAAGTAGTTGGGTAAAGTGTTGAAGATAAATATTAGGAAAGATTCCTAACAAGAATATAAGCTATTTTTTGGCATTTGTCAACACAAATTTTAGAAAAAATAAGTGGCGAGAAAAAGGGCGAAATGATGCAAAAACCGCTCGGACAATATCATTGTCCGAGCGGTAAAAAAGGCATCCATACAGCAGGGGGAAACGGCTGTAAAATTACTTGATGGTAATGCTAATACCGGGTTTGGCGGGTACCATGCCGGAGGCCTCCATGCCGGGTGCCTTGGAGGGCTTGGGGGTTTCTGCGGGGCCTTCGTCAAAGGTGACGTGGGTGCCGCCGTTACCGCCGGTGCTGCCGGTGGTCTGGCTGTCGGACGGGGTTTTGCTGTCGTCCACCACAGGTGCTTCCGGGGTGATTTCCGGGGTGGCTTCGGGGGTGGTTTCCGGGGTGACGGCTTCGGTGGTGTCGGGGGTGGGGGTCGCGTCGGCGTCGGGCTTTTTCTCGCCGCAGGCGGTGAGGGCAAAGGCCAGAGTGAGGGAGAGGCAGAGCAGAACGACTTTTTTCATAGTAGTAGGACAGTCCTTTCGGTTTTTGAATTGCCCATACTTTACCACGGCAATGTTAAGGGGATATGAA
>JAVXKN010000273.1:0-986 GCA_036647315.1 Oscillospiraceae bacterium
CGATTCTCACCTCACCACCGGCGCGCTCCCCTCCCTCCTCTCCGCCCTGACCCGAAACCAGTACGTCATCGCCCTGCGGTAACAAAACCGCCTAAACGACAAAAACCGCCGCCCTCCATTCGGAGAACAGCGGAAACAAGAAAGAAGGACGCCCCGTTGGGGTGTCCTTCTTTGCGTGGTGGAGACAACAGAACTCGAATCTGTGACCTCTCGCGTGTGAAGCGAGCGCTCTACCGGCTGAGCTATGCCTCCGTGCAGGGTTTCCAAGGCAGGGCCTTTGGAAAGTGGTGACGCGTATGGGAATCGAACCCATATTCCCGCCGTGAACGGGCGGTGTCTTAACCGTTTGACCAACGCGCCATAGGGACCCAAAAGACGGCGTGAGCCGTCTTTTGGGATGGTAGCGGCACCTGGATTTGAACCGGGGACCATTCGGGTATGAACCGAGCGCTCTAGCCATCTGAGCTATGCCGCCATGCCTGCCACTGTATAAACAGGGCAAGTGGTATTATATCCAATCGGCGGCGATTTGTCAATCTATTTTCGCAATCTCTTCAAATCGGTAAGTTTTAATATATAGAGCACAGGGGTACAAGCCCTGAATATATTTTGGAGGTCATCCATCATGGAAGAAATTTATACCGTCGTAGGTAAATGTCACGGCAGCTTCACAGACCAGGCAACCGGGAACGTAATTGTTTACGCGAATCTTTTTGTTACGGCACCATTCAAGGAGGGCAAGGACAACAACAACTATCACTATGAAGGTGAAAAATGCTTCACTATGAAATGCACAGCGATGGACGTGCTGAAAGACGTGGAGGTTGGGCAGAAGGTCCAGTTGTTCTTTAATCAGTACAAGAAGGTATCCTACGTTGTCACCGCTTCGTAATTAGATTTTTCTCGTCCCCTCTCTGCCGACGGGCGGAGAGGGGTACACCCCCCGCTAACAGGGGTGTACTACCTACAAGGGGGACAATTAAGGG
>JAVXKN010000274.1:0-970 GCA_036647315.1 Oscillospiraceae bacterium
GGTGAAAAAATCCGAGGGGAAAATCCTCCTCTTTATTGACGAGCTGCACACCATTGTGGGGGCGGGGAAAACCGAGGGTGCCATGGACGCGGGGAACCTGTTAAAGCCCCTATTGGCACGGGGTGAGCTGCACTGCATCGGTGCCACCACCCTCAACGAATATCGGCAGTATATCGAAAAAGACGCCGCCTTAGAGCGGCGGTTCCAGCCGGTTTTGGTGGGGGAACCCACCGTGGAGGACACCATCGGCATTTTGCGTGGACTCAAAGAGCGGTACGAAATTTTCCACGGGGTGAAAATTCAGGACGGTGCCCTCATTGCCGCCGCCACCCTGTCCAATCGGTACATCACCGACCGTTTTCTCCCGGACAAGGCCATTGACCTAATGGACGAGGCCGCCTCACGGGTGCGGCTGGCACGTCAGACCGAAACCCCTCACCTGCTAGCCTTAGAGGAGCGGGCACAGCGGGCCACCGCGGAAAAGGAGGCGGCAATTTTGGCGCAGAACTTTGAGCGAGCCGCCCTCCTCCGTGACGCGGAGCAGAACTTTCACCGCCAACTGTTGCAGGCGCGGCGGATGGGGTCAGAGCGGCGGGAAAATCTGTCCGTCACCCCCGACGATATTGCCGCCGTAGTCTCCGGGTGGACAGGCATCCCGGTTTCCGCGCTCACCAAGGGGGAAACCGCCCGTCTGGCAGGTTTGGAGCGGGAACTGCACCACCGGGTGGTGGGTCAAGACGAGGCGGTGGCGGCTCTCTCACGGGCCATTCGCCGCAGTCGGGTAGGGCTAAAGGACCCGGGCAGGCCCATTGGGGCCTTTCTCTTTTTGG
This sequence comes from Oscillospiraceae bacterium, assembly GCA_036647315.1. Taxonomy (GTDB): domain Bacteria; phylum Bacillota; class Clostridia; order Oscillospirales; family Oscillospiraceae; genus JAVXKN01. Next base: position 831 of record JAVXKN010000274.1, read on the forward strand.
GCCCCTCCGGGGTGGGGAAAACCGAACTGTGCCGCGCCTTAGCTGCCGCGCTGTTTGGCAGTGAGGAGTCCCTTTTGCGGTTTGATATGTCGGAGTACAGCGAGAGCCACACCGCCGCGCGGCTCATGGGTGCCCCGCCC
>JAVXKN010000275.1:0-938 GCA_036647315.1 Oscillospiraceae bacterium
GGGTGCTCCGTGACGGCAAAATGCAGTCCCTCCCCGCCGCCCAGCTTGTCCCCGGTGACATTGTCTCCCTCCGCGCCGGGGACTTTGTGGCAGCGGACGGCAGACTGCTTTCCGCAAATGGCCTCCTTGCGGACGAGTCCGCCATGACCGGGGAATCGGCGGCGGCGGAAAAATCTGCGGAGGGACTTTTCCCCCCAGACACCCCCTTGGCAGACCGCCACAACATGGTGCTCTCCGGCACCGGCATCACCGGCGGCAGCGGCGTTTTCGTCGTCACCGCCACGGGGATGCAGAGCGAAATGGGCCACATTGCGGGACTTTTGCAAAATGCCCCCACCGCCGTCACCCCCTTGCAGGTGAAGCTACGGGAAGTCTCCCGCACCCTGTCCTTCGTCTGCGTGGCGGTGTGCGCCCTGCTGTTCGGGGTGGGCCTGCTGCAGAAAAAAGACCTTTTGGAGATGTTTCTAACCGCCGTATCCCTTGCGGTGGCTGCCATTCCCGAGGGACTGCCCGCCATCGTCACCATCGTGCTGGCACTGGGGGTCTCCCGCCTTGCCAAGGAGCGTGCCATTGTGAAAACCCTGCCCGCCGTGGAGACGCTGGGCTGTGCCGGGGTCATCTGCTCCGACAAAACAGGCACCCTCACCCAGAATCACATGACCGTCACCCAAATTTGGACAGCCCCCGGCACCGACAAAAAAACCGCCCTCACCATCGCCGCCCTCTGCAACAACGAGACGGGAACCGCCGGCGGAAACGCCACCGAAACCGCCCTCCTCGCCGCCGCCCACGGCTTTTCACTGGAAAAATCCGTGCTGGAACTGCAATTCCCCCGCATTTTCGAGGTCCCCTTCGACTCCGTCCGCAAGCGGATGACCACCCTCCACAAAACCCCCAACGGGTACCGCATTTTGGTAAAAGGTGCGCCGGACGTGCTC
>JAVXKN010000276.1:0-892 GCA_036647315.1 Oscillospiraceae bacterium
GGCGGAGAGGTCGATGGACAGCAGCCGCTTGTTCCGCAAATCGTCGGGCACATCCCCGGCGGCCATCCTTCGTGCCAGCCCCTCGGCCACGGCGGTTTTCCCCACCCCCGGCTCCCCGATGAGGGCGGGGTTATTTTTGGAGCGGCGGGAGAGAATTTGAATCACCCGGTCAATCTCCGTCTCCCGCCCGATGACCGGGTCCAGCTTTCCCTCAACGGCTAGGGCGGTGAGGTCACGGGCAAACTGGTCCATCAGCCGGGTTTCCGCCCGGGGCACTTCGCTTTTTGGGTTATTCGTGGGTGTTCACCTCGCCCTGCTTTTTGGCGGTTTGCGCCGCCTTGGGAGTGGACTTGCGGCGGTTTTCGTGGAGGGCGGAGTGGGCGTTGCCCTCCAATTCCGGCGTGAGACTGCCGGCACATTCTAAATCAGTTTGGCGTTTTGGCTGCATGATGAACCCTTCTTTCTACCATAGTTTTGCCCGTAGGATAAAATATACCCCGGTTCTATGCAATTTAGCATTGCATTTTTGAAATTATATGGTAGAATAGCTATACCAAATGTATGGAGGTGTTTCCAATGGCTTATGTTATTAGCAGTGACTGCATCAGCTGCGGTGCTTGCGAAGGTTCTTGCCCCGTGGGCGCAATTACCCAGGGCGATTCTCAGTTCGTCATCAACGCTGATACTTGCATCGATTGCGGCACTTGCGCTGGCGCATGCCCCATGGGCGCAATTTCTCAGGGTTAATCTACTGCGAAAAAGATAAGACCACGGCCGAAAGGCCGTGGTCTTGTTTTTTTGCCGAAATGATGATGGGGAGGACGCTTTGGCGGGACGGGAACAGGACGGGGTTACGGATTGCCACGTCGCCTGCGGGCTCCTCGCAATGACA
>JAVXKN010000277.1:0-886 GCA_036647315.1 Oscillospiraceae bacterium
AAGTGGATGGTGCTGGGGTCGGAAAAGCCGGAAACGCCCTTCACCGTCAAGTATTTGGGCGTGGACAAAGAAACCGGGCACCACCTCTACCAGGTGATTTACAACAATACCACCGTTTATCTTGATGGCTGGAGCAAAGGTGCCCAGCTGATTAGCGGCGGCAAAATCGACAAGCCCCACAAGTGGCGCATTGCAAAATATTCAAACTTCTGGACCATGCGGGACGAAAAAAACCAGTCTATGATTGTCAATGCCGCGGGCGAGTCCTCCAAGGACGGCACCAAGATCATCATTTGGCCCCAGAAGGGCAAAGCCCCCAACCATGCAAAGCTTCAGTTCGTCCCAGCACCGTAACTTTTGGCAAGAAAAAGCACCGCAATCCTGATGGATTGCGGTGCTTTTTAATGTTTTCGCAAGGCGGCTTACTTTGCGGCGTGATGCTTGATGCCGTTATGGTTCATAGGAGCACGCTTTATATTCTCCCAATTCCTGCATATCACAGCTGCATCCCAGCGCATCAAGCATAGCAATCAAATTGTCCAAATACTGATGGGTGTTCAAGTTATCAACAAAAAGAATTTCAAACCGATCCTGATACGCCTGAGCTAGGATTTCAATCGGAGAAAAAAGATTGCTTTGATAGAATTCCAAGCCAACAATCCTTTCACTCATCGCTTGTGGCAGTTCCGTTTTGCTAAAATAGCTGAAAAGGAAGGTGAAATCCGTGCCGAGGCCAATTTGAACCACATTGTTTTTGATGATTTTTCTAAGCCATTTCGCTTTAATCTTTTCCACCATATCTATAAAAACTGTGCTCCGCCTAAGCGTGGCGATCACATTATCATAATTTAAGCTTACGTCTAAAATAGAGCGGTACATTGTTACA
>JAVXKN010000278.1:0-871 GCA_036647315.1 Oscillospiraceae bacterium
CCACGACGAGGAAAACCTCCACAAGTGGTTCTCTGCAAATTATAATGTAGAGGTTCACGCCTATGTGAAAAACGGGAAATACTGCGTGGTGAATAACACCTACGAGCCCCAGAGCACCGTGGTGTACCGTGGGGACGGCAGTAGCTTTAAGCTGGACATGGCAGCCAACGAAATTCGCTGGTACGAAATTTAGGAGGGGATTTGTATGGCGGAACTGCGCTGGAACCCCATCTCCAAAGAGTGGGTGATGATTGCCTCCCATCGGCAGTCCCGCCCGCAAATGCCTAAAAATTGGTGCCCTTTCTGCCCCGGTGAGGACAATGAAAAAGTCCCAAAGGATTTTGAAGTCCTGCGGTACCCCAACGATTTTCCCGCCCTGCGGAGTGACCCGCCTGTCCCCGACGATGTAGAAACCGACCCGCTGTTTCGGACTGCCCCCGCCTACGGCCGCTGTGATGTGCTCCTCTATTCCAAAGAGCACCACGGCACGGTGGCGGAGTTGTCGGACGACCATATCCATCAGCTGGCCCATCTTTGGCAGGACGAATTTAACGACATGAAACGGGACCCCAAGCTCAAATACTGCTTCATCTTTGAAAACCGCGGGGCGGTGGTGGGTGTCACCATGCCCCACCCCCACGGTCAGGCCTACGGCTACCCGTTCCTGCCCAAAAAGCTGGAAATTGAAACCGCGTCGGCGTTGGAGCATTTGGAAAACACCGGCCACTGCCTGTACTGCGACCTGCTGGCGGCAGAGCGAAAGGACGGCAGTCGTATCATTTTTGAAAACGACTACTTCACCGTCTACGTCCCCTTTTTCTCCGCCGTCACCTATGCCGTCCACATCACCGCCCGACAGCACCTGCCCGAC
>JAVXKN010000279.1:0-421 GCA_036647315.1 Oscillospiraceae bacterium
ACTGTCCATTTTCCTTCACGGCCAGACCCAGCTTGTCGATGGTGGCAAACAAATCCTTGGAGAAAATGTAGTTTTCCGTGTCTGTCGGGTCCACCGTCTCAATCATAAACTGGTTGCCAAAGACCGCCACCTTGTCGGCGGGCATCTTCATGGCGGCGTACTGGTGACCGCCGTAAAGCTCTACCAGCCACGCTTCGTTCTGGTCGGCTACCATGAGGATGTTCCCCTCGGCGGAGCCGTAGGTGTCCACCGCAGAGAGCATATTGGTGACGCCCTCCTTGGCGGTTTTGGCGGTGGCGGCGACGTAGGCGGGGAGAATGGCCTCACGGAGGCCCGCCTTCACGGTGGGGTCTGCTTCCTTCCACTGCTTGCAGGGGGAGGCGGAGACTGTGCCGGTGACGGACACGCCGTTTACGTTGGT
>JAVXKN010000279.1:431-864 GCA_036647315.1 Oscillospiraceae bacterium
CACTTGGATGCCGTTGATATCCGTCATCACCTGACCCTTTTTATTTGCTACGCCGGGGACCACGTAGTGGAGCTTATCGTAGTCAGAAGGGCTGATGTCCTCGCTACGGGCGATGATGGTGCTGCCGTCGGCAGACACGTCCTTGCCCACATAGGCACCGGTGCAGGCAAACGCCGTGGTGCTCCCCAGCAGGAGACTGACACAGAGGAATCCGGAAACGAATTTCAAAGTTTTTTTCATAAAGCATTGCGACCCTTCGTTTTTTGATATTCGTATTATTGCATATATATTCACTAAAGTCAATGATTTATGAAATAATATTCTATACAAAAATCCAGCTCCGCTCCGGTCTATATTCGCTATTTTGCATAATATTTCGTTTTTCGCTCCGATTATTCGATTCTTATGCATCGTGCCCCATTGTTTTTTTGGC
>JAVXKN010000280.1:0-863 GCA_036647315.1 Oscillospiraceae bacterium
AACCAATCGCCTGATCGACCTGGCCAAGCAGATCAGCGATCAGCCGGTTCCACGTGAACTGGATGTGATCGTGTCCACTGGCGAGCAGGTGACTATCGCCTTGCTGGCCATGGCATTGATGAAGCGGGGCGTTCCTGCGGTGTCTTACACCGGCAACCAGGTGCGTATTCTTACCGACAGCGCGCACAACAAAGCGCGCATCCTGCAGATCGACGATCAGAAGATCCGTAGCGACCTCAAGGCCGGCAAGGTGGTTGTGGTTGCAGGCTTCCAGGGCGTCGATGAGCACGGCAACATCACCACCCTCGGGCGTGGCGGTTCCGACACCACGGGCGTAGCCCTGGCGGCAGCGCTCAAGGCTGACGAATGCCAGATTTACACCGATGTGGACGGTGTCTACACCACCGATCCGCGGGTCGTGTCCCAGGCCCAGCGTCTGGACAAGATCACCTTTGAAGAGATGCTGGAAATGGCCAGCCTCGGTTCCAAGGTCCTGCAGATCCGTGCCGTCGAGTTCGCCGGCAAGTACAGCGTCCCACTGCGTGTGCTGCACAGCTTCCAGGAGGGTCCGGGTACCCTCATTACTATTGATGAAGAGGAATCCATGGAACAGCCGATCATTTCCGGCATCGCCTTCAATCGCGATGAAGCCAAGCTGACCATTCGCGGTGTACCGGATACCCCGGGCGTTGCTTTCAAGATCCTCGGCCCGATCAGTGCCGCGAACATTGAAGTCGACATGATCGTGCAGAACGTTTCGCACGATAACACCACCGACTTCACCTTCACCGTGCACCGCAATGACTACGACAAGGCCCACAAGGTCCTGGACAAAACCGCCGAGGAGCTCAACGCTCGCGAAG
>JAVXKN010000281.1:0-827 GCA_036647315.1 Oscillospiraceae bacterium
TCAAACATGGCGGAGAGCTCGTGTCCTAAGGCGTGAGCCGAAAAGTCTTTTTTCTGCCCCAACCCGGTGAGATTATTGTGGGAGAGACTGCCGCACCACATCAGCTCCGAACGGGCCTTGTAATCATCAGGCCGCGCCATGGCGGCTGTGCCGTAGGTGATGGTGGTGCGCAGGAGTGCCTCAGCGATGCCATCCGTGAGGGCATTATCTGTATCGGCGGTAAAATATCGCTCCATGGTATGCATCATAATATCCGTGATGCCACAAGCGGTTTGACGGGGCGGGAGCGTGTAGGTCAGCGTGGGATCCATGATGGCAAACACAGGGCGGACGGCATCGCTGTTGATGCCCCGTTTAACGTGGGTCTCCCCCTCCGTCAGTACGGCAGAATCGCTGGTTTCACTGCCTGCCGCGGCGATGGTGAGGATAGTGCCCACTGGAAGTGCCGCCGTAACAGGTACCTTTCCGCAAAAATAGTCCCACACCGGCGCGGTGCCGGTGAGTGCTACCGCCGCCGCCTTGGCGGTATCAATCACACTGCCGCCGCCAACGGCTAAAATGAAATCTATCTGCTCATCCCGCAGTTCCTCTACCGCTTTTTGCACAAAGCCGCTCAGGGGATTGGGGTGGACACCACCGCGGAGAAAATAAGTCAGGTGGGCGTTTTGAAGTGCGGACTCCACTTTGGCAATGAGCCCACTTTTAACAGCACTTTCGCCGCCGAAAAACACCAGCACCCTTTTGCCGAAAAGATTGAAAATCTCCTCGCCCACTTTTTGGGCGGTATCTCTCCCAAAAATCACTTTTGTGGGAGAATAAAAGGTAAA
>JAVXKN010000282.1:0-237 GCA_036647315.1 Oscillospiraceae bacterium
CCTACGCACTCCTGGGCCTCATTTCCTTCCTCACCAGCGGCGAGGACGAGTGCCGCGCCTGGACCATCACCAAGGGGACGAAAGCCCCTCAGGCCGCCGGAAAAATCCACACGGATTTCGAGCGGGGCTTCATCCGCGCCGAGGTCATCGCCTTCGCAGATTTGGTGAAGAACGGCTCCATGTCCGCCGCCAAAGAAAAAGGACAGGTCCGCAGTGAGGGCAAGGAATATGTGGTGC
>JAVXKN010000282.1:247-818 GCA_036647315.1 Oscillospiraceae bacterium
TAACCTCTTAATCTAGAAAAACGACTATAAAAGCGGCTCTTTTCTTTTGAAATCAAAAGAAAAGAGCCGCTTTTTCAGATACCCTTGTACTTTTTCCGTGTGGCAAGTCCCCCCCGAATGTGCCGCTCCGCCTTGTTCCGGTCCAGCACTTCCTTCGCCTGCAAATAAAGCGGGTGGTTAAACGTGGGGAGACGTTCGCTTAAATCCTTGTGTATAGTCACTACGAACCAGAACGGTGCTATCAAGGCCTAACTCGGTGAGCAGACGCAGGTAAATATCCACGGTGCCGTCCTTGTCTACCTCGATTTTTGAAACCACCTGTTTGAGCTGGGCGTTGGACATGGCGCGCACATCGGTGATGCTCTCGATGGTATCAAAGGTCTTTTTAATGAGTCCTTCCAGCTGCTCGCCTTTGTTCAAATTGAAACCTACCAACCGCAGCTCGTTCTCCAACCGTTCAACTTCTTCCCGCATTCCACCTATTTTAAGATTCAAGTCCGCGCGGGAAATCAGGTTGTCCATGTACAAAGAGATGTACTTTTGACGGAAGGCCTGCAGATTGGCAATCTTG
>JAVXKN010000283.1:0-807 GCA_036647315.1 Oscillospiraceae bacterium
GACTACCGCCCCGAAGATAAGCCCGCGCTGCTTGCCATCTCCATGCCCTGGCTGGAGGGAAACGACATTTTAGAGCCCGCCGACATTGAAATGCTGGAAAACCCGGAGGAGATGCTGGCCGGCGGCGGCAGAATTTTAATCGCCCGCTGTGACGGCAAGGCGGTGGGCATGATGATGATTGAACTGGAGGGGGACGGCGAGTGCGACGCGCTGAAATTCGGCGTGCTGGAGGAGTACCAGAACCGAGGCATCGGCAAGGCACTGATGGACGCAACGCTCCAGGCGGCGCGGGAGTTGGGCCAGAAGAAAATCACCCTCACCTCCTGCCATGTGCTCCACGCGGCACTTCACATCTACGAAAAAGCGGGGTTCCACTATGTGAAGCACGAGGGGTCACATTTTTTGCTGTCGGATTTGAAAATGGAACAAGATTTATAAAAGAAAGAGCGTCCCGCACAAAGCGGGACGCTCTTATTCGTAGGACGGGGAATAGGACGGATTGCCACGTCGCCTGCGGGCTCCTCGCAATGACAGATTTGTGAGGTAGTGTCATTGCGAACCATGCCGAAGCATGGTGTGGCAATCCGTTTTTTCGTCCTATTCCCGTCCCCTCCTTAAAACACCAGCACGTCCCCTGTGTTTAGGGTGTGGAACTGTTGGGGGCGTTCTTTTTTCATGAGGTCGTAGGCGGGCAGGCCGGTGCAGTGGCCGGTGTAGATTTTCTCCACACCCAGCTCGTCGGTGAGCCAGCGGGCCAGATTTTGGGCAATTCCCGGGGCCACGCCGAGGGAGTTTACCCCCGTCATG
>JAVXKN010000284.1:0-791 GCA_036647315.1 Oscillospiraceae bacterium
AGCATACTCAGCAAACCCGCACCAGCCAAAATACCCACGCCAGAATCAGCGAGTTGCTGACCATCATGGAGCAGCTCGACCTCAGCGTGAAAGAATACCGTGACGATGCGGTCAAAAATATCATCACAAAAGTGATTGTCTTAAACGCCGACCGCATCCGGGTCATTTTTGATGGCGGTGCTGAAATGGAAGTGGAGCTACCGGGTGAGCAGTAAGAGAAAACCGCCAGCAATCCGCTGGCGGTTTGACTTCTTGCATTGCGGCAAAATTGCTGGTATACTAAGACCATAAAAGAAGCGGTACAGATGCAGCGTGTTTTAGCCTCAAACTCATGATTTAAGCCCAAAACAGGGTGCATCTATTTTGACCTAATGACACAACTATAAAGGATAGCATCCCTTGATTGGGGTGCTATTTTTTTATATCTTAACGAGACAGGAGTCGAAAAGCGGCGGAGCGAGACGCCGCCGAAGGCGGCGAACGAGCGACAGAGAAACGTGCCGGTGGCACGTTTCGAGCCGCGTGGGTAGACTCCCTTCAGGCGCACCACGAAAAGTCATGTATGGGGAATGAACCTCATACATGACTTTTTGTTTTGCTTGTGATATGATAAGGTGAAAATTATTTATATTATGAACGGAGGAATAAAAATGCAGAAATATGAGTATAAAACTTTAATCTACCACACACAAGGAATTACTGGCGGCGAAATTGATACCAATCAATTTGAAAATTTACTCAATAGCCTTGGTAATGATGGATGGGAAATGGTAAGTGGATTATCGACAAAT
>JAVXKN010000285.1:0-760 GCA_036647315.1 Oscillospiraceae bacterium
AATCGCAGATCAGAATGCTGCGGTGAATACGTTCCCGGGCCTTGTACACACCGCCCGTCACACCATGAGAGTTGGCAACACCCGAAGCCTGTGAGCTAACCGTAAGGAGGCAGCAGTCGAAGGTGGGGTCGATGATTGGGGTGAAGTCGTAACAAGGTAGCCGTAGGAGAACCTGCGGCTGGATCACCTCCTTTCTATGGAGAAAATCGCAAGCTTATTGTATTATATTTGGCACGTTATTTTGCCTAAATTTATGGGGGTATAGCTCAGCTGGGAGAGCACCTGCATGGCATGCAAGGGGTCAACGGTTCGATCCCGTTTATCTCCACCATTTGTATGTTATCAAACATACACAAAATAAAACGCGAAGTGCGTTAGTACTTTGAAAACTGCATAATATTTAGTGATATGACATTGATATAAAAGAAGAAGATAAACTTCTTAAAAAATGAATCATATAAAGAAGATGACTTTTAAAAATATCAAGATTTGAGCAATGGGATTTATCTGAATGTATATGAAGATAAAGACATTGGCGAATCACTTTAATAACTGGTCAAGTTATTAAGGGTGTAGGGCGAATGCCTTGGCACTAGGAGCCGATGAAGGACGCGATAAGCTGCGATAAGCTTCGGGGAGTTGCACGTAAACTTTGATCCGAAGATTTCCGAATGAGGAAACTCACTTAGAGTAATGTCTAAGTATCGTATAGTGAATACATAGCTATGCGAGGGGAACCCGGGGAACTGAAACATCTAAG
>JAVXKN010000286.1:0-759 GCA_036647315.1 Oscillospiraceae bacterium
AATACCCGCCTTCTCCTGATAGTGCTTAATCAGCTTCCAAAATCCCTGCCTACTCATGCGCTCGCCGTTCATATTGACAAAGAGGGCTTTTTCATCCCTGTGCTCCAAAAGCTGGATACGCACATGGTCTATGTAATTCGCCAGAGCTTTAACCGCGGCGGGATAGAGCGGAATGACCCGCTCCTTTTCGTGGGTGACACAGCGGATAAAGCCGGCGGAAAGATTGATGTTGTCCATATTGAGGTCGATCAGCTCGGAGACCCGAATACCTGTGGCATAGAGGAGCTCCAGCATTGCGCGGTCACGGCAACCCTTAGCATCGTTCCCGTCCGGCTGCTCTAAAAACAGCTCTACCTCTTGACTTGTCAAAATCTGGGGCAGCTTCCGCTCCACCTTGGCTACCGCGATGGACTTTGCCGGATTTGTTTTCACCTTACCAATGGCAAGAAAATAATTATAGAAGGACTTGATGGACGCCACCGAGCGGGTGATCGTGGCGGCGGATTTGCCCATACCGTCAAGATGCTTTACATAGCGGTCAAGGTCCGCCGGCTTCACCTTGTGGCTTGTGAGGCTCTCCCCTTCCAGCCATTTTTTCAGCTGCTTTACGTCACGCAGATAGGAACTCAAGGTGTTGACGGACGCATTTTTTTCAGTTTTCAGATATTCTTCGTAGCCCTTTAGTTCCTCCATGCCGCCGCTCACCCCTCTCAAAAAGTGCTCAATGGGACGCTGTAAAAAGCTGTGCAATCCCCAACA
>JAVXKN010000287.1:0-759 GCA_036647315.1 Oscillospiraceae bacterium
GTGGGGGCAAAGCTAGCCTCAATGGTGTGCCGTTCCTTCACCTTTTCAAAGGTATAGTCAGAAACCCTGCCTGCGCTCACGCCGTCCACCAGCACATCGGAAATCGCGTAGCCCTTGTCCGGGGTGATGGTATAGGTCTTACTGCCGCCGCGAGGAACTCGGCTGATTCCCTTGGGGGCGATGGTGCCCCCCGGCCCCGCCGTGGCGGAAATCACATAGGAGGTGACGCCACTGGGGTCGGAGGTGGTGCGCTCCGCAAGAATTTCGTAGGTGCGCTTGGTGGTCTCGTCCCGGGCGGTAATGACGATGGTGATTTTGTTTTCTCCGGTAGCGAGTGCCAGCGGTGTGCCGCCCGGGGGCATGAGCGCGCCATTGACGGTGACTGCGGCGCCGGGGTCCTTGGTGAGTGCGGTAATCAGGGTTTTCCCGGCGGCGGTGGAGACATTGGCTGTAAACTTGGTCCCATCCTCCGGGTCTACCTTAAAGTCGGCCAGCCGGATGGGGATACCAGTGGCGGAAAGGCTGGTGAGCTCTGCGTTTGCGGGGTTATCCAGCACCAGCGCGCCGTAGGTCACCTTGACAGAGGCACCCGCCTGATGGAAGGTAAAGTTTACCGGATTGCTCTCCTCTGCCCCCAGTGTAATTAGCCCGTTGCTGATTGCTCGGCCCTCTGGCTGATAGCTCTGCTGGGTTTCCAGCACATTGCCGCTCTGGTCCAGCAGAGTTGCGATGACGTTGCCGCTACCGTCCACGCTCTTG
>JAVXKN010000288.1:0-748 GCA_036647315.1 Oscillospiraceae bacterium
ATTCAGGCACAAAATGTTTTCCACACTGCTAAAATCCTTTTTCATGCAGCCTCTAAAATATACAAAGCGACTTCTTAAATTTTCCGCATTAGAGGATGAGCATTGGTATAAAGACCCTTTTATAACGTTAGACATCGTGGTATCGCGTGTAAAAGGATGCGGGAAAAAGCTGATTGAGGAAACTTTGAGAAATTACGAAGGGCAAAATGTAGCACTGAACAGTTCCGTTGGGAATGTTGAACATCGCTACTATACGCAGTTTGGATTTGAAGCTTATGAAAAACTAGTGATGGACGATTACACAACTGCTATGATGATAAAAACCCGATAAGTAGAAATAGAACGAGCCCCTGCTGATGATTCAGCAGGGGCTCGTTTTTCTGATGGCATCGCGCTTACTGCGCCGTCAAGGTCAGAAACCGCTGGAGCATTGCCGCTACTTCGGCGCGGGTGGCGGTTTCTTGCGGGTTTAGCTTGCCGGCACTACCTTGCAAAATCTTGTTGGCTACTGCCCAGCTCATACCATCCTTGGCAAAGGTGGAAATGTCGCCGGTGTCGGTGAAGCCGCTCATGTCCGCCGTCACCGCCGCCGCTTTCGCATAGCGGTAGAGAATGGTTGCCAGCTGCTCACGGGTCACGTCTTCTGTGGGACGATTGCCGTCGGAAACCGATTCCGCCATTGCCCACTTTTGGGCATCGCTGTACCATGTGGTAGGTGCTACAGTTTTGCCGGGGGAGCCCGCCATGC
>JAVXKN010000289.1:0-696 GCA_036647315.1 Oscillospiraceae bacterium
TAAATGCGCCTGCCCTCGTTGGCGTCTAGTAACACCACGTCTAGGCCCTCTTTTAGAGCGTAATTGAGGGTGTAGAGCGTCCCACCCATCATCCCGTCGTAGACGGCGATGATAAGCCCGGAGCGGTCTACCATGTAGCGGTTGCGGCGGTGCATACAGCCCCTGTCGTAGTGCTGCTGCACCTGGGTTTCCAAATCGCAGCGGGAGAGCAGATTTTCATAGCGGTCGCAGTCCGCCTGGTCCCAGTGGTTCGTCTGGTTTTCACAGGGGACCGCGGCCTCTAGGAGAATATCCGGCTTTTCCCGCTTTAAGGCCAGAACAGCATCACAAAAATAGAAGTCGCTCCCCCGGGCCATGCCGGACATAAAATGGCGGTAGCCCTTTTCATAGGCCTCCCCCACCGCAAGGGCCAGATTGGCCTTTAATGCCAAACAGCGGGGGTCACTTTCATCGGTGCCCCAGGGCAGCTTGCCGGGCCGGTGCCCTGTAAAACAGCAGGATTCATTTCGGTTCAAGCTTCGCTACCCCCTTCTGCGCACTTTGCGCGTTTTTTCCATTGTACCGCCGAAAGTCTGTAAAGTCAACGCAAATTAGAACATTTGTGCGAAGTTTTTGAGCATACCTCAAACACAACATAAGATTTTCTTTGAAAAATTTGCAGTTTCCCTTTACAGATTGCAATTTTTGAGATAGAAT
>JAVXKN010000290.1:0-678 GCA_036647315.1 Oscillospiraceae bacterium
CACCACCACTTGTGGGAAGGGAATTTCGATGCCCGCTTTGTCCATGGTCATTTTCAGCTCTCGGTTTAAGAGGCGACGGGCGGTGTAGACATTGGCCTCGTCCACCTTTGCCACCACGCGGAGATTCACCGAAGAGGCCGCCAAATCTTGGACACCGGAATAGGTGGGGGGCTCTTTGAAAACACCGGGGTACAGAATGGGCATTTCTGCCACCATGGTGCCGATGGCGGCCTCCGCCGCCGGGATGGAGGCATTGTAGGAGATGCCGATGTCGGCGATGGCGTAGGAGTCCACCTCGGAGAGGTTGGTCAGCGTCCGAATATCGGAATTGTTGATGATTTTGATGTTGCCGCCGGCATCCATTAAATTGGTGGTGCGGATGCCGATGGCGGTGACGGTGCCGCGGAAATTGTCGATGGTGATGATATCACCCACATGAAACTGACCCTCAAAGATGATGAACAGGCCGGTAATCACGTCTTCAATAAGGCTCTGGGCACCAAAGCCCACAACCAGACCTACAATGCCTAAGCTGGTGAGCACTGCCACCATGTTAATGCCCAGAATGGAGAGGCCAAAGATGATGGCGAAAATCACCACGACATATTTGATGCAGTTGCAGGCCAGACCCTTTAAGGTCTCCGCGTGGCGGTTTTTCAGCGTCCACTTTTTCGCCAC
>JAVXKN010000291.1:0-672 GCA_036647315.1 Oscillospiraceae bacterium
AGCAAATAAATTGCCCTCACGGCATTGCGTTTTCGGGGAATTCCTTTATAATGTGAGTAACACAAATTTGCAAAAAAAATGGAGGAATTACCATGGATAAGCTTTTACAGCTTTTAGAGGACGATTGTACGCTCACCCGTCAGCAGTTGGCGGCGGCAGCCGATATGACCGTAGAGGCGGTGGATGCCGCCATTAAAGGCTACGAAAAGGACAAGGTTGTGCTGGGCTACAAGGCCATTGTGGACTGGGACCGCACCCAGCGTGAGGCAGTGACCGCCCTGATTGAAGTCAAAGTGACCCCCCAGCGTGGCGAGGGCTTCGACCGTGTAGCAGAGCGAATTTACCAGTATGACGAGGTGGAGAGCGTCTATTTAATGAGTGGTGCTTTCGACCTCACCGTCATTATCTCCGGCAGAACCTTAAAGGAGGTTGCCTCCTTTGTGGGCCAGCGTCTGGCACCCCTTGAGGACGTCACCGGCACCGCCACCCACTTCATTTTGAAGAAATACAAAGAAAAGCACCTGATTTTTGAAAAACAGGAGCAGCAGGAGAGGGAGTTCATCTTTTCATGAATTACGACGACATTTTATCGGAACGCATTACGGGCATCAAGCCCTCCGGCATCCGAAAATTTTTCGACCTCATGGAGGACATGGACGACGCAATCTCCCT
>JAVXKN010000292.1:0-669 GCA_036647315.1 Oscillospiraceae bacterium
TACACCCCCAGTACCCGCTGCGTCATTGTGGCAAAGCTGTGCTTGGACGGCGCGGTGGTCCTCCCCAACGCCTATTGGTTCAATGGCGCGGGTATCGGCTGCTGGGCCTCCTATACTCAGACCCCCCTCGCCACCATCGGCGGCCACGCATTTTACGGCTAATTGAAACGAGGACCGCCCAATGAGCGGCCCTCGTTTTTTTTACTTGCAAAAAAATTAGTTTGGTCTATAATAGAAATATGAAAAAAATTTAGGAGGTACTCCCATGAACAAAACCATTGTCGCACAGAACGCCCCCGCCGCCGTCGGCCCCTACTGCCATGCAAAACTTGCGGGCAATACCCTCTACACCTCCGGCCAGCTGGGCCTGAACCCTGTCACCGGTGAGCTGGCTGCCGGCGTAGAAGGCCAGGCCCGTCAGGCCATGGAAAATCTCGGTGCCATCCTCAAGGGTGCCGGCATGGACTTCTGCGATATCACCAAAACCACCGTGTTCCTCACCGACATCGCCGACTTCGCCGCCATCAACAAGATTTACGCTGAATACTTCCCCGGCGAAGCACCCGCTCGCTCCTGCTTCCAGATCTCCGCGCTCCCCAAGGGCGGTTCCTTCGAGGTAGAGGCCATCGCAGTCAAGTAAAAAACCCAACAAAAAGGGCGAGAGATATA
>JAVXKN010000293.1:0-368 GCA_036647315.1 Oscillospiraceae bacterium
AGCAAAGTCCCTTGCCACGTAATAGCATTGATATTCCCGTTGAGGAGGGGCCTCTGGTGGGGGTTACACCGGAAAATCCCCTCAATCCCAAGACAAAAAAGAGCCACTTCTTCGACCGCAACCGCGCTGTCCCCACCCCCGCCGAAGTGCTCACCGGGGCCGCCTCCCATCCCCCCGTCCCCGAGGCGGACGACATTGCGGACGGCGATTTTGGCACTCCCGCTGTAAGTGTCCCCACTCCCACGGTCACACCTGCTATCCCGAAAGTCTCCCCGGAGGAGGCCGCCCGTGCGGCTGCCGAGGTAGCGGCGGAAATCGCCAGCACGGTGGAGCAGATTGCCCCCACCGCCTACCAATATCCTCCTGTG
>JAVXKN010000293.1:378-654 GCA_036647315.1 Oscillospiraceae bacterium
TCATTGACGAGGAACAGCCTGTTGGCTCGGCTGCCTTGGGCGAACTGAAACTCAACCAGGAGCGTCTAACCGAGACCATCCGCTCCTTTGGCATTGACGCGAAAATTTCCGGGGTTGTCCGTGGCCCCTCCGTCACCCGGTATGAGCTGGAATTAGACCAGGGCATCCGCCTGAACAAGCTGACCAATCTGTCGGATGATATTGCCCTATCCCTTGGGGCAGAGGCGGTGCGTATCGCCCCCATCCCCGACAAAATCTCCACCGTGGGCATCGAGG
>JAVXKN010000294.1:0-646 GCA_036647315.1 Oscillospiraceae bacterium
CTGCCTTTACCATCTACCAGTCACTGGTGGATCCCCTGCGCCACTTCGGCGTGAAGCAAAAGGGTGACCAGCGCCAGATTATCGGCGACCTGCTGGAGGCCGTCAATATGCGTCGGGAGTACATGGACAGATTCCCCCATGAGTTTTCCGGAGGCCAGCGTCAGCGCATCGGCATCGCCCGCGCCCTCTGCGTCAATCCGGAGCTGGTGGTGTGTGACGAGGCAGTTTCCGCCCTAGACGTGTCCATTCAGGCCCAGGTGCTAAACCTCTTAATGGATTTGAAAAAAGAGCGGAGCCTCACCTATATCTTCATCACCCATAACCTCTCCGTGGTGGAGTATATCTCAGACCGCATCGCCGTCATGTATCTGGGGCGCATTGTGGAGCTGGCACCCACCGAGCAGATTTTTGAAAACACCATGCACCCCTACACCGAGGCCCTCCTCTCCGCCATCCCCGTGGTGGATCCGGAGCATAAGCATAGCCGCATTGTACTGGAGGGCGACGTGCCCAACCCCGTCCATCCCCCCGAGGGCTGCAACTTCCACCCCCGGTGCAAAAAGTGTATGGAAATTTGCAAGCATGAGCGCCCGCCGTTGGTGAAGCGCATGGTGAATGGTGAGGAGCATTTCTGCGCCTGCCATCT
>JAVXKN010000295.1:0-645 GCA_036647315.1 Oscillospiraceae bacterium
GGATTGGTGGTACTGGACGAGAACATCAAAAACGCCATGAGCCAAATCGGGGTGCAGCTCTCCTCGCGGTTTGACGCACTCACGGCCCTGCTAGACCTCACCAAGGGCTACGCCGCCCACGAGAGCGAGACGATTATCGAGACCATCAAGTCCCGCAGGAGCGTCATTACGGCCAAATCCTCCCCCGACGAGGTGGTACGGCAGGAGGGAATCCTCTCCGAAGCCCTGGGGAAAATTTCCATGGTTTCCGAGCAGTACCCGGAGCTGAAGGCCAACGAGAGTTATCAGAAAACCATGGACAGCGTAAACAGCTACGAGGGCATGGTGCGCAGTAGCCGCCTGATTTACAACGACAGCGTTACCAAATTAAACCGCAAAATTCGGATGTTCCCGGTCTCCCTGATTGCCGGGGCGTTGGGCTTTACCCAGCAGGATTATTTGGAGGAGCAGGCTGAAAAAGTCGATATGCCCGACATGAAATGAGGGAAATGATGAAGAAACTCACCCTTTCGGTACTCCTTCTTTTCGCGCTTATGTTGCCCGCCCAAGCCGCCAACCGTGTGGACAGCATCGCCGTTCAGGGGACCATTATGCAGGACGGCTCCATGTATGTGGTCCAAAACTGGGACGGCAGCTTTGATGAGG
>JAVXKN010000296.1:0-642 GCA_036647315.1 Oscillospiraceae bacterium
GCTTTTTCCACGAGCAGGGTTTCTTCTGGGTTTCCACGCCGCTGATCACTGCTTCAGATACTGAGGGTGCGGGTGAGATGTTCCGCGTTTCAACGCTGGATCTGGAAAACCTGCCGCGTAACGATCAGGGTAAAGTTGATTTCGATAAAGACTTCTTTGGTAAAGAAGCCTTCCTCACCGTTTCCGGCCAGCTGAATGGCGAAACCTACGCCTGTGCTCTGTCCAAAATTTATACCTTCGGCCCAACCTTCCGTGCGGAAAACTCCAATACCAGCCGTCACCTGGCTGAGTTCTGGATGCTGGAGCCGGAAGTGGCTTTTGCCGATCTGAACGACGTTGCAGGCCTGGCGGAAGCCATGCTGAAGTACGCGTTCAAAGCCGTGCTGGCTGAGCGCGCGGACGACATGAAGTTCTTCGCCGAGCGCGTCGACAAAGACGCCGTTTCACGTCTGGAACGTTTCATTGAGGCTGACTTTGCGCAGGTGGATTACACCGACGCGGTGAGCATTCTGGAAAAATGCGGTAAGACGTTTGAAAACCCGGTTTACTGGGGCGTGGACTTATCTTCTGAGCATGAACGCTATCTTGCCGAAGAGCACTTTAAAGCGCCGGTAGTGGTTAAAAACTACCCGAAAGACATTA
>JAVXKN010000297.1:0-629 GCA_036647315.1 Oscillospiraceae bacterium
CATACCACGGCGTCGCCACACTCCGCTACCTCCAATGCGATGCCTTTGTCCTCTGCCTGCGGCAGGAACTCCGTGCGCAAGATCTCGGCTATGCTCTGCAGGTGGAATGGCGAGGGGTTGGCTTGTTCCTTGCCGCAGTCCAGCCGGAAGAAGCCCAGCAGCGTGTTCAGCATCGACACCATGCGGATGGATGCCTGCCGGATGGTATCGGCATATTGGGCGTACCGTTCGGGGGCGGTTTCTCCGGCTATCAGTTCGGCGTAGCCGTTGATGGCGGTGAGCGGGGTGCGCAGTTCGTGCGTCACGGTGAACATGATTTTCCGTCTTGCCGCCAGCAGGTCTTTGTTCTCCCGCACCGAATGTTCCAGCTTCCTTATCAGGCTCTCCGTCTCTGCCTTGTAGCGGCGGATGCGCGACACATACTTGCATATAATGAGGTAAGAGAGGACGAGCAGCACAAGGACGAACCCTGTCAGGCCGCCTATCAGCAGGTAGCCGCGCTCACGGGTGGCGGCGATAGCCTGTTCCCGTTGCCGCAGGTCGTGATGCACTTTGGTGTCCATCCGGTTGATGAGTCCTTGTAGTTCCAGGTTCAGGGTGTTGTTGCGTGCGGTCAGGCTGTCCACATA
>JAVXKN010000298.1:0-628 GCA_036647315.1 Oscillospiraceae bacterium
GGGCCTTCCCCTGGGGGGAAGGTGGCCAGTGCGCACACTGGACGAAAGAGGGTCGCCGCAGCGAGGTCCTACCCCCGGCCCTGCCGTTCTTTTAGCAGTTCCTCAATCGCCGCGCACACGCCCGGGAAGTTTCTTGACACCTCCGTATTGGAAAACCGCACGACCTCAACCCCGCGCTGGTTGAGAAACGCCGTCCGCTCTGCGTCACGGCTCATGCCGTCCTCCTCGTAGTGCTGCGAGCCGTCTAACTCTATGGCAAGTCTGGCATCGGCGCAGTAGAAGTCCACGATATAGCGGCCGAAGGGTTTTTGGCGACGAAATCGGACTGGCAGCTTACATAAATAATCATACCACAAATGCCGTTCCTCTTTTGTAGCACCGTTGCGGAGTTTCTGGGCGTATATCGTTAGATTCATGGTTTGCCTCCTTATATATAACGAAACGTCGATTGGAACGTTGCTGCGGCAACCCTCTTTCCCCCCAGTTTGCGAACTGGGGGACCTTCCCCCGAGGGGAAGGCTTTGGGTGGTACGTCCCACCGCAGTGGGGCCTTGCTTGCCTTCCACCGCAGTGGTGCCTTCCCCTGGGGGGAAGGTGGCCAGTGCTCACACTGGACGAAAGAGGGTCG
>JAVXKN010000299.1:0-625 GCA_036647315.1 Oscillospiraceae bacterium
GTCCAAGTTGCTGTACTTGCTCTCCTCGGGGAACACGTTTGTGTCCAGCCATTCCAGCAGTTCTAAGTCCATGCCCAGACCGCGGAAGGCGTACTGGGGAGCGTGGACGTGGAGGTCAGAAAGGCCGGGGGTAATGAGTTTGTCGGAATAGTCAAACAGGGGGAGGGCTTCATATTCCTTAGGGAGTACGGGGAAAACACCTGCGGACACGCCGCCGACGCACACGAGAAAGCCGTTCTTCCGGGTCTCCACGGTATCCTTGTCGCGGCTCCAGCAGAAGTCCCCCTTTAGCACAAAGGACTGTTCGCTCATTTGTCTCTCCTTCTTTCCGGTACTTTTCTAAAAAAAGGTAAAAAAATACCACCAAAAATACGTCTGTCAATTCTCAAAAGTCAATCTGAGAACTCATAGCGCAGCTATTTTCGGTAGCTGGTAGAGACGCCCAACCAATCTTGGGCCTATATAAGCTCTTCCATATTTGGTTGTTGATTCCATCTGCTTGTAGTATATCTCACAAAATTTCATTTGTCAAGAATAAATTTTTGGTGAAGTTTCTGCAGGATGCTGTTTTTACGCGAGAGGGGCAAGAAAGGCGGCGGAACAACGCGTTCCGCCGCCTTTTTAA
>JAVXKN010000300.1:0-625 GCA_036647315.1 Oscillospiraceae bacterium
TTTTGGTAGTCTTCCCGCTGCTCAAAGGTATAGCCGGAGCGGTCACGGTCCTTGAAAAGAGTCAGTTTCATGCCGGGAAAACGCCGCTTGACGTAGTCTGAAATGATGGCACATTGGTTTTCGATGGAGGTGTTATCCTTGTTGGAGTCCTCATCCACCGAGATGCGTGCGTAACCATAAATTTCACCAGGCAATATCACTCACCTCACTTTCTGATAGTTATATCATTGTACCACAAATGGAATCAAAAAGCAACTAGAAAAGCGCGGAAAGGACCGTACGACAGGCCTTTCCGCGCTTTCAGATTGGATTTTTTGGACGTCTCAAAACTGTGAGAGACAGACGTAGTGACGTTTCATTGTGTGGCTAAAGTGTTGGTGCTAAATCAAATTTGCGCGCAGTAAATCTTGTGTCGCGGTGACCAAATCGCCGGTGCCGGAGCGCATGACGGCGACCCAGTAGTCGGGCGTATAAGCCCGGATTTTACGCTGAACCTCCGCCTCAGCGGTGCCATTTGGCACCCAGATGATGGCGGTTTTGCTGGTTTTGTCGATGCTGATTTTCGTGGTGATCATCCCCATTTACCAAGTATTACCAACTCGGCGCACACTTATTCTCATGGGGG
>JAVXKN010000301.1:0-624 GCA_036647315.1 Oscillospiraceae bacterium
AGCAAGTATGCAGATGGCGGAGATTTTATTCAAGTTAACATAGACGGTAAATGGATTGTCTTTGAAAAAGAGACGGATGATACAGCCCCCGAAGTGCAGCCGGAAAACACCCATTACCTCCAAAGTCTCACCGACGAGGAGCGCAAACAGACGGAGGAGGTTGTGCGGGCGTATTTTACCGACGAGGCACCCTATTATGAGGGTGTTGTGTCTATGGAACCCATGCCGAACGAGTCTGTTTTATACCAAAACGCCGGCATTGAAGCGGAATACGCGCCGGGCAACATTATCATTTACAAGGTACTCACCGGCAGAGACCAGCGGGACAACACCCCGGAGCGTTCCGCCAGCGTGGCCCGCGCCTCCAAGGACACCCCTTGGACGCTCATCAATCAGGGCTATTGATGTCCCGGCAAAGCTACGCGTCGTGGCGCAAGGGCATCGCCCCCTTTCCTCTTTTCTTTCTCTATTTCGCGCCTTATGAGTTGACGAAACGGAAAAACCTGTGTAGAATAGAGGGTAACATAATACATGAAGCGCATCAAGAAATTTTGGGAGGCGATCTTATGGCGAGAGCACCCGGCGGAGTCCGTAGCGACGTTATCCGCTGTGATAATTGCGGCG
>JAVXKN010000302.1:0-624 GCA_036647315.1 Oscillospiraceae bacterium
ACCACAGAGTTGTGGTGGGCAATTTTTATTTACGCTGATCTTAAGGCTTCATGCCTGATCCGCCCTGCACGAACACAGTGTCGCCGCTGACGAATTTTGCGTCGTAGCTGCCTAAAAAGACGCAGACCTTACCGATGTCCTTCTCCGCGTCGCCATAACGCCCTAAGGGAATGGAGTGGAGATTTTTTTCGAACATTTCAGGGTTCTCTCTGCCCCACGCAGCGAGCTTATCGGTCATAACCAGTGGGCAGACCACGTTGACATTGATATTATGAGGTCCCCATTCTGCGGCGGCGACGCGGCTGAGACCGCGAATGCCCTCCTTGGCGGCGGCGTAAGAGCTTTGCCCTGGATTTCCGGAGATGCCGGCGCCGGAGGCGAAGTTGATGACGCTTCCGCCGCTCTCCTTAAGATAGGGAAATGCGTGCTTCATGTAGAAAAATGTGGCATAAAGACCAGAGTGAATGGCGATGTCAAAATCCTCCTCGGAATGCTCTAACAGGGTTTTGCCTGAGGCGCTGGCCTGAGCATTGTTAATGAGGATATTGAGCTGACCGAAGTGGCCGGCACCCGCCTGAATTGCCGCTTCTACCTCGCTCTCCTTGCTGCCGTCCGCCACATAGG
>JAVXKN010000303.1:0-620 GCA_036647315.1 Oscillospiraceae bacterium
CACAGCTTATCAGCCTCCGGCAGCTCGCACAGCGTCCCGCCCGCCATGACAGTGACTTCGTAACCCCGCTCCCCCAAAAAGCGGAGGTAAGGCCGATGAAAGGCCGCAAGATGCCCAAAGGTGGACGCAGCATACAAGACTTTTTTCACAGTTTACCCCCTGACTCTTTCTTGATGATGCTATAGTTTATCATAAAACGGCCTATTTGTCATTCACTTTTCTTCCATTTCACGACATAGCTCTGGTACTTTTCGGCAGGACATGGTATAATATTATAAATTTTTACATTTACTTCAGAACGGTGGTGCGCCTACCCTTATGATCAAGAAAAATCAGCGGTTATTAAACCTCTTAAACGTTTTTTCCGATATGCTTCTCATTGCGTTCTCCATGGTTCTGGCATACTGGCTGCGGTTCTATGTCTTTGATGGGATGTCCGGGCACCTAAGTGTGCTCTACTACCTGAAACTATCCTTTTTTGTGGCACCTGCCACCGTGCTGCTTTACAGTTTTTTTAACCTCTACAACTCTTTCCGCACCCGGCGTTTTTTAGAGGAACTGCCCCGCATTTTTCTCTCAAATCTGCTGGCTGTGGCTCTTCTAACCGCAGCGTTTTATGT
>JAVXKN010000304.1:0-612 GCA_036647315.1 Oscillospiraceae bacterium
CAAGAGGGTGTAGATGGCGGCGATGATGAGGGTGGTTTTTAGAGAAAAGCGCAGCTTGCTGCGAAAGGGTGCCAGAACAAAAAAGAGAAATACCAAGGTGTACAGCGTGGTGGTGCCCACCAGTATCCCCAGTTCCAAGCCTGTCATGGCGTCTATCCCTCCTCTCTTTTTTCCGGGATGAAGCGGCTGAGCACCATGGTGACTAAAATGCCCGCCCCACCGATTAAAAACGCGTACCGCAAATAGCCGTCGCTCCCCGCCCCCGCTGCCGCCTGAATGGCACCGATGAAAGCGGAACAGAGGGCGGTACCTAAAAACGCCGCGATGCCGTTACCCACGGCATTGGCGGAAAAATAGATGCTACGGGTGGCGGCAGGGGTGGTATCCACCTGCAAGTGGAGGATGCCCACATTCATGCCGGCATAGGGCATGGGCCCCACGAGGGAGACAATGGGGAACATCCAGAGGGCGTTTTGGGGGGTGACGAAAAACCACAGGATGGCGTTACAGAACATGAAGGACATACTCAGTAAAATCGTGTTTTTCCAGCCGATACGCCCTGCCAGTTTTTCCATGACGGGGGTTAAAAGGGTGCGACCCAGATTGCCGAGG
>JAVXKN010000305.1:0-607 GCA_036647315.1 Oscillospiraceae bacterium
AGCGGACCACGGTCTATTTGTTCCGCAAAACAGAGGACGGGAGCCCTCATCCGCCCCAGTGTGCGCCCTGGGGCACCTTCCCCCCGGGGGAAGGCTCTACGAAGGACGAAAGCAGGACGGATTGCCACGTCGCTCCGCTCCTCGCAATGACATGGTTTTTCCACGCACAAAAAGGGCGGCGGTTATTCACCGCCGCCCTTTCCTTATTCTATTAGCTCTCCGGCCTTTTGAATTTCGCCAGGGTGTCCGGCTGGTGCCAGAGGGCGATTTTTTCCGCTTGGCGGGTTTTGTTTAGGTCGATGAGCCGCTGGTTTGAACTGCCGCGAAAGAGGGCTGAGTAGGACTTTTGGGCCAGCAGGAAGGGGCCATCCACCAGGACATCCACTTGGGCCAGCAGCGCGTTCCAATCCGGGTTATTTGCCACCAACAGATTTTCGTAGGTGTAGCCGGTGTAGGCCCAGACGTTGAGGCCGGCTTTTTTGGCCGTTCGCGCCAGCGCGGCGCAGTCTGCCGCTTGGGTGAAGGGGTCGCCGCCGGAGAGGGTGAGGCCGTCGGTGAGGGGATTTTTGAGCATTTTTGCCGCTAAATCCTCCAGCGAAACCTCGTT
>JAVXKN010000306.1:0-605 GCA_036647315.1 Oscillospiraceae bacterium
CTGCTCTTCTGCACCGGGCTTCTGAGCATGGATTTGCCGCCGGTAGCCACGGTTTGGACGGCGTTTCTCGCCGGGGTACCGGGGCTTGTGATTCAGTGGGCCTTCCTGCCGGCACTGGTACTGCTCACCAAACGGGTCATCGATTTGGAGCCTTGCCCCAGTCAATAATTTTTTCGAGGAGCTATTATGAAACGTATTTTGCCGCTATTTCTCGTTTTCGCACTACTGCTGTCCGGCTGTGGCGAGGTGCCCATGGAGGAGCAGAACATCACGCTGCCTCTTGTTTCCGCCCAAAACGCGGGTGCAAATCCCGCCCCTGTGGCCCGTCAAATCGGCGAGGATTTTGGAACCGCCGCAACCGGAGACAACGTCTTTGAGAACCAAGCACTCTGCTATGACGTATTAGGCATGGCCTCCTACGAATTGGTGTCGGGGAAACTTTTTTCCTTCACCTTTGTGACGGTACCCGGCGGTGACGATGCCCAGAGCGATTTTGAGAAACTTCTCACTGGCCTCACGGCGGACTACGGCAAGCCTGCCGCCAGCGACAAGGAAAACGGCGTGTATCAGTGGTCGGCGGCAACTTTGGGGGTCACTGTGACCCT
>JAVXKN010000307.1:0-580 GCA_036647315.1 Oscillospiraceae bacterium
GCGATGGGGGCGTTGCTGAGGCAACCCTCTTTCCCCCCAGTTTGCGAACTGGGGTACCTTCCCCCGGGGGGAAGGCTATCCTGCGGGGGCCTCCGTCCTTCGTTTTTGCAGTCTTTCCCCTCCAATTATCACGTTATTCCGCTAAGTTCACTGTTTTGTGAAACCTTTTATAGAAAGTACGTTCTATATGAAAGGGGGCCATAAAATATGGCTAGTACGGACAAGACCCCGAAGTTGGGGCTTAATCAGTGGGCGGCGGGGGACAGGGTTTTACGGACGGATTTCAACGCGGACAACGCGAAAATCGATGCGGGGGTGGCGGAAAATGCGCGGGCGGCCGCGGCGGCGCACACGCTGGCGGCGGCGCAGGGCGGGCAGATTGTGTGCGGCACCTATCGCGGCGATTTCACCGTAAACGTGATTACGCGGGTTACTTTGGGCTTTCACCCACAGGGGGTATTGGCTACGCGAGATGGTGCGTTCCCACAAAACTATAGTGGGTTTGCCTTGCGCGGTCACGATGTCCTCACTGAGCAGCAGTGGACACTGCGGATAACGGAAACCGGTTTTGAGGTTCAAT
>JAVXKN010000308.1:0-580 GCA_036647315.1 Oscillospiraceae bacterium
CGGGCATGAGGGTGGCACCCTGTAAATCCACAATGGTAGCATCGGGCGCGTAAATTTCCAGGTCGGCACGGGTGCCTACCTGTAAAATGGTGCCGTCCTCCGTCAGCACCGCCTCGTGGTAGAGCGGCGATTCCAGGGTGAGGATGGTGCCGTTGCAGTAAAGTTTTTTCATGGCGTGCCTTTCAAAAAACGGTGAATTACTTCTGCTTTTTTTCCTTTTTGATCAGTTCGGGCTGCATCACGGGGGGACGGTTGGAGACAGGCGCGGAAACGGCGGACTTCTTCGGCTTTTTGACTTCCTTGCGAATACTGCGATCACCCATAGTAGTTACCAGCTTTCTTTATATGATGTGGGGATTTTTAGTGTGCCATCTTTTCCTAAAGTACAGTCATTAATCTTGCGGGAAAGCGTTAGTGCTTTCTGGCAGTATGAAATGGTGTGGGGTGATGCTGCGATAGCCGCCGCAAGTTTCGGTCTTTGTTTCAGTTGTAATTCAAATCTGGTATTTGTCTGAATACATATGCCCACCTTTCTTTTTTCGGCAGTACATATATCACGCAAAAGGCACATAATTGCAAG
>JAVXKN010000309.1:0-580 GCA_036647315.1 Oscillospiraceae bacterium
CCCTCACCGCTGCTCAAAAAGCTGCGGGATGGGGGCAAGTTGGGCTTTAAGTCCGGCGAGGGGTTCCAAACGTGGACCCCGGAGGAGGCGGCACAATCCGCCGCCGATTTGAACGACTACTTAATCCGTATGCTCTACGGGAAATAACCCAAAATTCAACGAGGAGGAACTTTATATCATGGGCAAAAAAGTATTTGTAGACCTGACCCATCCCTTCGGCGCCGAAATTCCCCGCTGGCCCTATTTTGATAAGCCCACCATCGACAACGCCCACACCATGGCCAAGGGCGGCGTACTCACCTCTAAAATCACCTGCACCATGCACACCGGCACCCATTGCGACGCTCCCCGCCATGTGATGGAGTATGAATTTGACGGTCGCCGTGCCCGCTACACCCACGAGATGCCGGTGGACGCCTACGCAGGAGAGGCCGTGTGCCTGCCCATCGACATTGAGCCCTGGGGACTTATCGGCCCCAAGGAGTTAGATGCCGCCTGTAGCAAAGTGGGCATGAAACCGGAGGAACTCAAGGGCATGGTGGTGTGCCTAGATACCGGGATGCACCGCCTTTTTGACGAC
>JAVXKN010000310.1:0-578 GCA_036647315.1 Oscillospiraceae bacterium
ATGGTGTTTTCGCCGGCATCGGGGTTTTCCTCGTGCATGACGGCGTTGTGGAGATTTGCGTCAAAGGGCTGGCCCAGAGCCGGGGTTTCGGTGATGCCCAGTTTGCCGAAAGTCTCCTTGAGGCCGGTCATAATCATAGAAACGCCCGCCTTGTAGGCCTCATCGGCAGTCTCTACCTTTAACGCCCGCTCCAAATTGTCGTAGACCGGGAAAAAGACGGCTGCGGTGTCCGCTTTGGCATCGGACCACGCGCTCTCCTTTTCCTTTTGGGTGCGCTTGCGGTAGTTGTCGTACTCGGCGGCCAGCCGCAGGTACTTTTCCTCTTGGTCGGCGGCGGCATTTTTGAGGGATTCCAGCTCCGCCATCAGCGGGTCTACGGTCTCCACTTCGGGCTGTGCGGTTTCCGGGGCGGGTTCGGTGGTGACTGCTTGCTCCGGGTCGTGCTCCTGGCCCTTGATGGGTTCTTTCTTGTCCTTTTTCATGGGGTTTCGTCCTCCTTGCCAGATTGGGTTTGGGGTAGCTCGCCCTGACCAAAGAGACGAGAGAGCCCTTCGGCAAAATAATTCAGCCGAGCGGTG
>JAVXKN010000311.1:0-578 GCA_036647315.1 Oscillospiraceae bacterium
CCATCGCCGCCCACGATATTTTGACCGTCACCGGCAACCGCGGCAAACAGCGGAAAAGCAAGGTGGACGCCGTGGCGGCTACCTTAATATTAGAGGGCTACCTCTCCTTTTTGCGGAACAGCTCGGTGAGCCCCACATAGATTAAAAATCCGCCGAAGCACCGCCTGAGCAGTGCCACGTCCAGCCCGGTGGCAATCCAGGCGGCGATGGCGGTGGTGACAAGTCCTGCCAAAATCGCCGGCAGAGCTACCGCTTTGTCCACAAAGCCGTTTTTGAAATGGGAGGGCAGTGAGGTGGCGGCGGCGGGGAGGAAGTACAGAAGATTGATTCCCTGTGCCGCCGTCTGCTCTACGCCGCCCAGAACAGTCATGTAGAGGAGCAGAAGGGTGCCGCCGCCGATGCCTAGGCCGGATAAAACCCCGGTGAGCAGTCCGGCAAGTGCCGCCACAAAAAACCCCACTAAAAAAACAGCGACTTCACGCCGCCGTAGAGCATCAGCAGCCCAAAGGCCCGCCGCAACCAATCGGTGTTGCACTTTTTAAGCCACTTACCCCCAAAAATGCCGCCGAAAAACCCGC
>JAVXKN010000312.1:0-577 GCA_036647315.1 Oscillospiraceae bacterium
CCACACTTTGGTGTCTCAGGGTCACGTCGACCGGCTCCTCCGCCGTGCGGTGCAGGAGGGCATTAGCCCCATCACCGCCATCCAGATGGTGACGCTCAACTGCGCACAGTGCTTCCATATGGACAGCGACTTAGGCTCCGTCACCCCGGGCAAATGTGCCGATTTTGTGCTCTTTGAGGACTTAACCGACTTCAAGGTGACACTCACCGTCATTGACGGGACTATTGTGGCGGAAAACGGCCGTCTGGCTGTGTCCCTCCCCCCGTCCCACTACCCGGACTGGGCGAAAAATTCCATGCACCTCAAACAGAAAATCACCGCGGACAACTTCACAATCCCCACGGATAAAACCGGGGACGTAACCGTCCGCGCCATCGAAGTCATCCCCGCCTCTGCCGCCAACCAAGAAGCCCTCATTACCCTCATCGCCAAAGATGGCAAGGTGGAGGCTAATGCCGCCAAGGATGTGCTGAAGGCCGCCGTTTTCGAGCGGCACAAGGCTACCGGCACCAGTGCTTTGGGCTTTGTAAAGGGCTTTGGCATTACAGCGGGAGCCATGGCCTCCACCGTGGCCCAT
>JAVXKN010000313.1:0-569 GCA_036647315.1 Oscillospiraceae bacterium
CCCCACGGCGGCGGCGAGGGCAAGGCTCCTGTGGGCCGTCCCAGCCCTGTTACACCTTGGGGCAAGCCGACTATGGGCTATAAGACACGCGCTAAGAAGAACCGCACTGAGCAGTTCATTCTCAAGCACCGTAATGCGAAGTAAGGAGGGTATGAAACATGTCTAGAAGTATTAAGAAAGGCCCGTTTTGTGCTCCCCAGCTGCTCAAACGAGTCGACGAAATGAACAAGGCGGGGGAGAAGAAGGTTCTCAAGACCTGGTCCAGATCCTCCACCATTTTCCCGTCCTTTGTGGGTCACACCTTTGCCGTTCACGATGGTCGGAAGCACGTTCCCGTGTATGTCACGGAGGACATGGTGGGTCATAAGCTGGGCGAATTCGCCCCCACCCGCACCTTCCGCGGCCACGCCGGCGCGAAGTCTGTGAAGTAAGGAGGAGAGAAATAATGGAAGCAAAAGCATTTTTGCGGCACATCCGCATCTCTCCCCGTAAGATTCAAATTGTCTGCGATTTGATTCGGGGCAAGAGCGTGCCCATGGCAACCGCCATTCTTCAGAACACCCCCAAGG
>JAVXKN010000314.1:0-569 GCA_036647315.1 Oscillospiraceae bacterium
GCCTCCAAAATCTCCCGCAAGTCCCCCTCCGAAACCGCCGTACCCTTGTACTTCCGCACACTCCTACGCCCCAATAATGCCTCAAAGGTCTCCATAAAATACCCCTCCCTGTTTTCTCGTCGGCTAATAGCTTCATTATACCGCTCTTCTGAGAAATGGCAAGAGGAAACCGCTCTGTCGGAAAGCCGTTGCAATCAGTGTGTGCTTTTGGTATACTTACAGAGAATCTGTCGACAACGACAAGTAAAGGGAGTTTATAGTATGGATTGGTCCAACTTCACATTTATAGACCTCTTTGCCGGTATCGGCGGCATCCGCCTGGGGTTCGAGAGCGTCGGCGGACACTGCGTTTTTTCATCGGAATGGGACAAAGCAGCCGTCCTCACCTACCAGGCAAATTTTCATGAGACACCGGCCGGTGACATTACAAAAATAGACAGTCAGGATATCCCAAATTTTGACATTTTGCTGGCCGGTTTTCCATGCCAGCCCTTTTCCATCATTGGAGATAAAGCCGGTTTCACCCACGAAACGCAGGGTACGCTGTTCTTCGATGTGGAGCGTATTTT
>JAVXKN010000315.1:0-568 GCA_036647315.1 Oscillospiraceae bacterium
GCTCCAAGCCCTTCAGGTGAAAATGAACGGTAGAGGGAGATTTGAGGTTCACTGCCAACCCAATTTCTCTCACGGAAGGCGGATAGCCGTGCTCATCGGTGAACAGAATAATATAGTCGTATATTTCCCGTTGTTTTGCGGTCAGCTCGTTCATAATGGCCCCTCCTATATCTTTAATATTTGCATTGTACCATACAACTTTCCAAAAGTCAAACGACCGTTCTAAGAAATTCTTAAATTGTTCACATTTAGTCCGTTGACATTAAAATTTTCTGCGTGTATCATAGGCTTTACGCTTATTTTTAGCACTCCTCCGGATAGACTGCTACATCCGTCCATCCCCTTGCGGCTGCTACAAAATGCACAGAAAGGAAGCTCCTGCTTATGCTCAAAAAGCTGTCTGTTTATCTGAAGGGTTATGGCAAATCCGCCGCCATCGCGCCTGTTTTGGTGGTGCTGGAAGTGGTCTGCGAGCTGGCGCTCCCCCTCCTCATGGCCCGCATTATCGACGTTGGCATCAACGGTACCGGCGGAATGCCCTACATCTTGACCGTAGGGGCTATCATGG
>JAVXKN010000316.1:0-565 GCA_036647315.1 Oscillospiraceae bacterium
AACTGCGCAAACCACTGCGGCGACAAGGCTTTTTGTGCCCTAAACGAAATTTCCGTGGGCTGCAAGAGCCACAGCGTGGCCTCCTGCGGCGACACCGAGTGCGCCTCCTTTGCCCCCGGCGAAGGCTGCTGCCGCTAAATTTTCCCGCTAAAAAGCTTCTCCACAGAACGTCTGTGGAGAAGCTTTTTTGTGGTTTTGTTCACTTTGCCGCCCCTGCGGGCTTTTTGTCCGGGGCCACACGGAGGGCACCGTCCCGGTAATAGTATTCCTTGCCGCCTATGGTGGTGCGGTAAGTGTTATCCAAGTTTTCCCGCTGCAAAACGCGAGTCGGAGCACACACTGCTACGCTGTCCGCCGGCAGGTCCTCATACACCACGGCGTTTGCCCCGATGCGGCACCGATCCCCCACCGTAATGCCCCCGATGAGTTTCGCACCGGCACCGATGTACACATTGTCCCCGATGGTGGGGCTGCCCGGGTGACGGGTGCCCTCCAAGCCGTTGGAGCCGATGGTCACCTGCTGGAAAATGACCGCGTCCCGCCCGATGCTGCAGTCGCTGGAGAG
>JAVXKN010000317.1:0-561 GCA_036647315.1 Oscillospiraceae bacterium
AAAACATGACCGTGGTGGTCATCACCCACAACACCGCCCTCACCCCCATGGCAGACCAGGTCATCCACATCCGAAACGGCAGCGTGGCCTCCACAGAATTCAACAAAACCCCCACCCCGGTAGAACAAATCGAGTGGTAACAGCCGGGGGGGAACGGATTGCCCTACATAGTTGTCATTGCGAGGAGCCCGCAGGCGACGTGGCAATCCGTCCCACCCCCGTAAAGCCCTGCCCCGTCCCCGAAAGGTGGTGACTCTCCATGAAAAACAAGCTTCTCCTGGACTTTTTCCGGGAAATTAAACACACCTTCAGCCGGTTTCTCTCTATCCTCCTGCTCTCTGCGTTGGCGGTGGCGTTCCTTTCGGGTCTGCGGATTACCCAGCCCGACATGGAGCGTACCGCCGATGACTATTTTGATGCCCAAAACCTGATGGATCTCCACGTCATGTCCACTTTAGGCCTAGACGATGGGGACATTTCCGCCCTAGCCATTCAGCCCGGCGTGGTGCTGGCAGAGGGCGGCTGGACGGTGGACGCGCTGGTGGCCTCCGCCGACAATGA
>JAVXKN010000318.1:0-276 GCA_036647315.1 Oscillospiraceae bacterium
GATGGATCCTATACAGTGGGAAAAACGCCCAGTGTTATGCTATATAATAAAATAAATAGCAAATATTACTGGCAATACAACTTCCAATACAACATAGACAACACAACCAAAAACACTTGGACCATTAAAGAGGACAATTAACCCCGAAAGGAGGCACCACCCCTATGACCCCTATCGCCAAAAAAATACGCAGTGCCTCCGGGTCCTCTATGCCCTTGGCACTCCTCTTTCTCCTGTTCTGTCTGGCGGTGGGCGGGGTGGTGCTCACCGCCGCCT
>JAVXKN010000318.1:286-560 GCA_036647315.1 Oscillospiraceae bacterium
CTGGCCCGCCTCAAGGTAGAGCAGCAGGACTATCTTGCCGTCCAGTCCGCCGCCCGCCTTATGCGTGACGACCTGCAAAAGCTGAAATTTACCGGCAGATACACAGAGACCTATGTCACCACCACGACCACCACCCCGTCCAAAAACCCCAACGAACCCCCCACAGTAACCCAATCAACCACGGGGCCCTCATATGCTAGCGGGGTGACAGTGCTCACCGGCGGCAATCTGCCGCAGCTCCTAGATGCGGATAGCAAAAGACTATATCAGTCCA
>JAVXKN010000319.1:0-559 GCA_036647315.1 Oscillospiraceae bacterium
CGCCGACGTGGTGGCGGGACTGCCCCTCATCACCATGACCGGCGACCGGGAACTGCGAATGGAGAACCACCGGGGGATTTTGGCCTACGGTGACGAGGAAATCTGCGTTTCCGGCGGGGTGATGCTGGTGCGGATTTGCGGCAGAGATTTGACCCTGCGGGCCATGAATTCCGCAGAGCTGGTGGTCTCCGGGCACATTGGAAAGGTGGAATTCGGATGACCCGTCGGCTGCTGGATATGCTCCGGGGCTGGGTGCTGATGGAGCTGGAGGGGCCGTTCCCGGAGCGGTTTCTCAATCTCTGCGCTACGAGTGACGTGAATTTTTGGGGGATACAGTGGCAGAACACCAACGTACTGCAGGTCAAGCTGAACCTGTCAGATGCCAAGCGGGCACCCGCTCTGGCGGAAAAGTCCGGCTGCAGTTGCCGCCGGGTGCGGGAGGGCGGCCTGCCCGGCTTTTTGCGGCAGTTTCGCAAGCGGCCCGCCCTGCTTGCGGGACTGGCACTGTCGCTGACGGCCTTTGTGGCACTCTCTCAAGTGGTGCTCACCGTGGAAGTTA
>JAVXKN010000320.1:0-558 GCA_036647315.1 Oscillospiraceae bacterium
GCTCTCATCAACATCGCCCGCAGCGGCATCTTCGCCGCCGACCGCTCCATTCGGGACTACGCCCGCACCATCTGGGACGTTCCCACCAGAATCTGACCTGCAAAAGTGCATATGTAAAAGAATCCCGGGGGAAAGTAAAAATTCCCCCGGGATCCTTTTGCAATATGGTTGTGAAGGAGTTTGCTTACTTCATGCCGCTCTCATAAGCCGCAATCATTTTCTTAGAGATGTGTCCCACACAAACGATGAACTTTGACCGAGAAAGCCGCACCGCAATGGGTCACTGTTTCAAGGCTACATACAAAATTTCACTGATGGCATAGAATGGCATCAATCTATTGCACAGCAATGGATTCATCGTTTTTTAATTTGCGACAAATACGACGCCGGGCGGGATTTTCCGATGACATGAAATACGACCTTGGGCGGGATTTTCCGATTGCATGAAAAATAAAATCTAGAGCAAAAGGCTCACCGGAAATTCCAAAAACTGGGTATTATCCTCGGTTTACGCCTCCTATTTTAAGCAAAAACCATCCGTTTTATAGTAGCTTTTCG
>JAVXKN010000321.1:0-551 GCA_036647315.1 Oscillospiraceae bacterium
GAATCGCTGATAAAATCCCACCGCACATCTCGTCGACCTCTTTTTTATTCCTGCATTTTGATACATTTATTGTAGCATGGTAGCTCGGAAAAGTCATTGCCTTTGTTTAGATTGCAATTACGCCCCAACACACCTATACTGATAGGAGAGCGAATGCGTGAGAAAACCGCCGCTTTTATCTGAACTGACAAGGAATGAGAAAACATGACTGAACGCTATATCGCCTTCGACGTGGAGACGCCGAACTGCTTAAATGACCGCATGAGTGCCATCGGAATTACCGTCATTGAGGGCGGCGTGATTGTGGACGACTTCTATTCTCTGGTGAACCCGGAGGCCAGATTTGACTATTTTAACGTCCAGCTCACCGGCATTACATCGGAAATGGCGGCAAAAGCCCCCAATTTTCCCGCGCTTTGGGCGGAGATTGAGCCCTTTATGACCGGCGGCACCCTCGTCGCCCACAACGCGCCCTTTGACATGGGGGTGCTGGCAAAGTGCCTTCGCGCCTACGGCATCGACTGGCAGAGCGTTGCAAACTATGCCTGCAC
>JAVXKN010000322.1:0-541 GCA_036647315.1 Oscillospiraceae bacterium
AAAAGACGCTTCATAATCGGTCCACCTCATTTCTGTCAGATGAAAACCATGGAATGTCGCACTTGAATGACAAAATCTAAGAATGTGGCTTCTATGGTTATTATAGGACCGATTCTGAAAAATATCAATGGGAAACAGCGGTAGAAATTTGAGTCACAAAAGGCAAAAGAGGGGGCATCAAACAGCAGTACAGCCCCGATTACGCTACGCTTCGGGCACCGACTCCGTGCGGCGGCCAAAGCTGTCAACAGCATAGGCGGAGAGGGTAATCTCGTCGCCGGGGCTTACCGGCAGCTGCTCATTGCAGTCTACGCTGTAATAAAAGCTGTCGCCGGTGTAGTTGGGGTTTTCCTCCACGGGGATGGGGATTGTCTTTTCCAAAACTCCGTTTCGGTAGATGCAGATGCCGGCCTCCACGGGGTAAACTTCGGTATCGAAGCCCTCGTAAATCCCGCCGCCCCGGAAATCCACGCCCACAATGGCGTGTAAACGCCAGGTTTTTCCCTCAATGTAGCGGCCGTTTCTCCCCAGACTGGGGACC
>JAVXKN010000323.1:0-539 GCA_036647315.1 Oscillospiraceae bacterium
GAATGGCGTAGCCACGGCCCAAAACCTTGAGGGGACTCAGCGCGTCCAGCTTGGCGGCAAGACTTCCGCAGCGTTCCTTGCTACCGCTCAAGGTCCGGGACAAGCCGGAGGACAGTCTGCGGGTCTGATGGTCCAGCAGCATCCGCCGCTCCGCGATGGGGTAAAGCGGGTCTGTCAGGGTGCGGCTTCGGGAAAGTCTATCAAGCGTATTGCGGGTGGTTTCCAGTCTGCGGCGTAAGATGGCTGACAGCCGCTTGGTGTTCTCCTGCAGTGTCACCGCCAGCTCGTTTTGGTCGGGAACGGCAAGCTCCGCGGCGTTGGAGGGCGTTGCCGCCCGCACATCGGCTACAAAGTCTGCAATGGTTACGTCCGGCTCATGACCCACGGCGGAAATAACAGGAATTTCAGAATTAAAGATGGCACGGGCCACGACTTCTTCGTTAAATGCCCACAAATCCTCCATGGAGCCACCGCCACGGCCGGTGATGATTAAATCTGCCACCCGGTGGTCGTTGGCGTAACGGATGGCGCGGCTAATC
>JAVXKN010000324.1:0-534 GCA_036647315.1 Oscillospiraceae bacterium
TTGCGGTACGGCGACTTAGGCCCTCTTTTGGGCGGGGCCATTCTCCGCCGATTTCCCGCCGCCGGGTTCACCCTCCTCCAAGGGGCGGAGACCATCCGCGCCACGGTGGTGGGGGCGGGGAGCCACTCCGCCGAGCTC
The DNA here is from genome assembly GCA_036647315.1 of Oscillospiraceae bacterium. GTDB lineage: Bacteria > Bacillota > Clostridia > Oscillospirales > Oscillospiraceae > JAVXKN01. The sequence continues at coordinate 139 of JAVXKN010000324.1, forward strand.
TCCGGCTCCACGATTTTTTACCGCAACATCACCTTTCCCCTGAAAAACCTCCCGGTCCTCAAAGTGACCCCGGAGGAGGAAACCGGAGATTTAGCCGGGGCTATCACGGAAAAACTAAAACTCTTTGCCTCCGATGAGGCGACCGCCGTAGTCATCGCCCTCACAGGCACCCCTTCGCCGGCCTACCCCCAAGTTGTCCGTCTGGCAGACCACCTTGCCAAGGCGTTAAAGCCTCTGGCAGGAGCCGATTTGCCCATTGTAGTCATGGTGGAGCAGGACATGGCGAAGACCTTGGGTCAGGCTCTTTTCCCGCTGATTCGCGGGGGCAAGCTGCTGGTGCTGGACGGCGTTTCCGCCGAAACCGGGGACTACATCGACCTCCAAGCCCCGGCCTAC
>JAVXKN010000325.1:0-532 GCA_036647315.1 Oscillospiraceae bacterium
CATGGCGCGCATGCTCATGAAGCTGCACGAGCCCACCGGCGGAACCATCGAGGTGGACGGGCGCGACATATCACAGGTGAAAACCCGCGAGGATGTGAAGAAGTGGCACGCCAACATCCAGATGATCTTTCAGGATCCCTTCGCGTCGCTCAATCCCGCCAAGACGATTGAGAACATCATCGGCCGCACGCTGACGCTCCACTTTCCCTCGCTTTCATCCCAGCAGGTGTACGAGCGGGTGACGGAGCTGCTCACACTTGTCGGCCTCACTCCCGCCGAGGATTTCATGGGCAAGCACCCGGCGCAGCTCTCCGGCGGCCAGCGGCAACGCATCGTCATCGCCCGCGCGCTGGCGGTGGAGCCGGAAATTCTGGTGGCGGACGAACCCACCTCCATGCTGGATGTATCCATCGGCATCGACATCATGAACCTGCTGCTGGAGCTGAAGGCTAAAAAGAATCTCACGATGATGTACATCACCCACAACCTCGCCAGCGCGCGCTACATTGCGGACGATATGGTGGTGATGTAT
>JAVXKN010000326.1:0-529 GCA_036647315.1 Oscillospiraceae bacterium
GGGGCGGCAGCTTGGGTGTCTGGTCGGCGTAACCCAACGTCACCGCCGCCACAAACTCCCCCTTGTCCGGCGCGAACCGCTCCCGCAGCTCCTCCCCGAAGCCCATCCGCTGTGGGGCGGAAATCCAGCAGGTGCCCAGCCCCTTGTCCCACGCCGCCAACTGCAAATTCTGCAGCGCGGCGGAAACGCTCTGCATGGCCCCGTCCCGGTCGGGGTAATCGTCCTTCAAAAAGAAGGCGAGAATACACACCGGCGCGTGGCCCAAAGTGGAGAGGAAGCTCTCCGTCTCCGCCACCGTGTCCGGCCGGGTGGGAAACCGTGCCTCCAAAGTGGGCTGGAATCGGCGGGTCACCCGCCCCATAATCTCCCGCAGCTGTTCCAGCTTTCCCGGGTCACGCACCGCCACAAAGTACCAGTGCTGCATGTTAATCGCAGAGGGTGCATAGCAGGCGGCCTCCAAAATCTCCCGCAAGTCCCCCTCCGAAACCGCCGTACCCTTGTACTTCCGCACACTCCTACGCCCCAATAA
>JAVXKN010000327.1:0-529 GCA_036647315.1 Oscillospiraceae bacterium
GGGAGGACAATATGGATAAGGAACTGTTCCCAGAGCCCTTTGACCTAAAAAAAGCTGAAAAAGTATGCGAGCAATGCGGATGGCATTATGTGAATAACGATTAAACCACCAACCTTCGGGCGGGTGGTTTTTTCATGCGGATTTTCGGGAGGTGAGGACCTTGGTCTGTAAGAAGCCCAAAAAGAAGAAGTAACCCTGCAAGCAGCTGAAAGGCTGCTTTTTTCATGCAAATTTTGACCGAGCCGAAGTCGCAAAACTACGGTGCCGCAGGGAAGCAACCCCGTCAAAAAAGCATAGCGGAGAAAGGAAATGGCAATGAAACGAGAGTTTATCACCGGCCTGTTGCCGGAAATCCCCAAGGAGGCCCTGGATAAAATCATGGACGAGAACGGCAAGGACGTGGAGGCGGTTAAAACCAAGTATGCCGACTACGACGGCCTCAAGACCCAGCTTGCCGATGCAGGTAAGACCATTGATGGCTTTAAGGCACTGGACATTGACGCCATTCAGAAGGCGGCTAATGACTGGA
>JAVXKN010000328.1:0-262 GCA_036647315.1 Oscillospiraceae bacterium
TGTAAAGGAATATGCCATTACAGTGATACCTCCTGCTTATGGGCGTTGATAACGCCCAAAACCTCTTTTTCACGGTACATGGAAAAGGCCAAAATAGCACCCAGACAGAACAGTCCACCCACCAGCGCGGTGATTTTCAGTCCCAACCTGCCGATGTTTTCGCCGGCGGCGGCACCGATTACCGTGAGGGAGGGGACAATCATAATGGCGAGAGAGGTACCCAGTTTGGTAATAAAACTGCGGGCGGCACTGAAAATTCCCT
>JAVXKN010000328.1:272-529 GCA_036647315.1 Oscillospiraceae bacterium
CCCTCTTGATTGACCCCGGTGGTGATGGTGTCGTACTGAATCACGTCCGCCATCATGGAGTTGGGCAAAATGTTCAGAACAGCAAAGGGGAAAGAGACGAACACCGCCAGCAGCACGGCTTTCACCATGGCGGGGCCGGGCAAATCGGCGCAGAAACAAATCACCAGTTCGGCGGCGGTAAAGACCATGCAGCCCAGTAAAATGGGAGCGCGCTTGCCGCTGTGCTTAGCCCAGCGATTCACAAGCGGGTAGAGGAG
>JAVXKN010000329.1:0-528 GCA_036647315.1 Oscillospiraceae bacterium
CAATTCGCCCCGAATGGCACTGCCGCCAGTGGCGGTGACGATGTTCTCAATCTGTTCCGGGGTGCGGCGGTATTTGATGGTTAAATTCACCTTGTAATAGGATAAAATCCGGGTCACATTGTGCTTAATATAGTCCACGGCGTAGGCGGCAAGGGGGTCTGTTTCCACCACCGCAAGGCAGGCGGCAGTTAAGTCCTTGTCCGGGTCGCGGGTGTAGTTATAGAGCTGAATTTCGCCGGTTTCCAGTCCCTGTGCCACGCAGAGTTGCACCGCGCTCACAAGGCCGGCATAGCTCTCCGCACGGAGGACAGAGGTGCCGTCACCGGGGGGAACGTGCTCCGCGTGAGGCTCCACAGAGAGGAGGGACCGGTTGAGCATGGAGCTGCAGCCCGCAGTCAGCAGCAGCACCCCTGCCAGCAGCACCGACAGCACTCTTTTTTTCATGTCCGCTCCCCCTCTCCTGTTTTTGGTGGTTTTTTACAGGTCGTTTTGCTGATACTGCCGGAAACCGTCACCCAGCACCTCGTG
>JAVXKN010000330.1:0-527 GCA_036647315.1 Oscillospiraceae bacterium
CTGTCCCATCACCGCAGGCGATGCAAAGGCCGTTTTTATCCGCCTGCACAATGGTTCCGGGGACTTTTGCAGATGTTTCAGAAAGAACTTTCGTGGCAAAAACCTTGCACCGCACACCGTCCAGCATGGTTTCGGCGCAGGGCCATGGAAGCAGTCCCCGCACCTGATTGTGGAGGGCGCGGGCAGATTTGTGCCAGTCCATGGGAGAAAGCGATTTATCCAGCATGGGAGCCAGTGTCATTTTTGACGAATCCTGGACCACGCGTTTCGCCGTGCCGTTCTCAATAGCGGAAACTGACGCTACCAGCTGCGTTGCTCCCAACTGGGCAAGACGCTTGTAGAGCACCTCCACTGTCTCGTCCGGGTCGATTTCGGTGGTGACGGTGTCAATCATGTCGCCGGCATCTAACGCGGTTGCCATGTGCATAATGGTGACGCCGGTGACGGTGTCGCCGTTCAGCACTGCCCAGTTGATGGGGGCCGCGCCCCGATATTTGGGCAGGAGCGAGGAGTGGACGTTGATACAG
>JAVXKN010000331.1:0-525 GCA_036647315.1 Oscillospiraceae bacterium
GTATTCATGGCGGGGGCAATGATTTTAGGACAGCGGCAGGCTAGGACGGTGGTGGTGAGCATATCGTCCGCCAGACCGTGGGCCAGCTTGGCAATCACATTGGCGGTAGCGGGGGCAATCACCACCAAATCCGCCTGCTCCGCCAGGGCGATGTGCTCCACCTGGTGGGTGCGGTTTTTGTCGAAGGTATCGGCAGCCACCCGATTGCCGGTGAGGGACTCGAAGGTGAGGGGGGCCACAAACTCCGTGGCGTTTTTCGTCATCACCACCTGCACGTCCAGCTGCGCCTTCACCAGCCCGGAGGCCAGCCCCGCCGCCTTGTAGCAGGCGATTCCGCCGGTGATGCCCAGAAGTACAGTTTTTTTCATGAAAACTCCCCCAATTTCCTTTGTTTGTTTCACCCAGTATAGCAAAGCGGCGAGGCAATGTAAACAAAAAAAAGATTCTAAAGCGATTGTAATTTCAATTCAAATCCAGTATAATACTTTCGGCTACCCCTGTCCGCCGACTGCCGCTGTACTTTTT
>JAVXKN010000332.1:0-523 GCA_036647315.1 Oscillospiraceae bacterium
CTCCTCTGGTTGCATTATATCTGAATTACAGATATAATGCAATATCTACATTGCAGATATTATATACTGTCTGCGGTGATGATAATGCTATATGACAATATCCGCAATTTGCGCGAGGATGGCAATTTGAAACAGGCAGACGTGGCAAAAATCCTCAATATGGCGCAAAATACATACTCCCAATATGAGACTGGAAAAATTGAATGGACAGCACCCGTGCTGATACGACTGGCGGATTTTTACGACGTCAGCGTGGATTACTTATTAAATCGCACGGACAATCCCAAATTGAACCGCAAATAATTTCCAAAAGGAGACACCAAAATGGACGAACTCAAAACGGGGAAAGAGCCGATTTTCACTGTCACCACCTGCTACGATGAGGCGGCCTACTTCGGCGCCGCCGCCGTCAACTGGGAGCAGTCCCAGAAGAAAAAATCCACCACCATGGGCTATATGGCGGGCTTTGTGCTGGCCATTGCCATCGGGTATTCCCTGAAGCTGCCCATGATTGCAACCGTTG
>JAVXKN010000333.1:0-519 GCA_036647315.1 Oscillospiraceae bacterium
TATCGGCTGGACCGAATACAGGCCTTCAAGGTATTACCCCAGCATTTTCAGGTGCCCTACAAGGACCGCTTCGAGGAGGGCGAATTTCGCAAGCGGGTTCAGTTCATGTACGGCGGCAAGCTAGAGCAAATCCGCTTTAAGTACACCGGCCCATCCATAGAAGCGGTCCTGGACAGGCTCCCCACAGCAGAAATCGTGGGGAGAGACAAGGACGGCTGGGAGGTAAAGGCCGAGGTGTTCGGGAAGGGGATTGAGATGTGGTTGAGGAGCCAGGGGAATGCTGTTACCATATGCGATGAAAAATGATTTCTTAAGATAGATAATTGGAGGGACAGAAATGGGAGACAAAAATGAGAAAGCTACACTTGAACCGGTAGAGTTGGAGGAAGAAGAGCTTAATTTTGACGAGTTGGAAGAAAAACTTCAGAGCCAACTGGAAGAAGGACTTGCGGACATGCAATTCCTGGCTGAGGAGAAAGAGAAGATTGGAAATCCCGAAAACCTTGGTAATGTCATTAG
>JAVXKN010000334.1:0-515 GCA_036647315.1 Oscillospiraceae bacterium
TAAACTGGTTGGGCATCCACGCCTTTGGGAGGGTTTCTAAAAGCTGGTTGGCTTTTTTGATGGCACCCCCCATGCCCTCACTGCCGGGGGTGAGCACCAATTCCGCACCCAGTGCGGATAAAAGACTTCGCCGTTCCACCGACATGGTCTCCGGCATGGTGAGGATTAAGCGGTAGCCCTTTTGGGCGGCGACGGTGGCAAGGCCCACACCCATGTTGCCGCTGGTGGGTTCCACAATCACAGTGTCAGCGGTCAAAACGCCTCGCTCCTCGGCGTCCAAAATCATAGAGTAGGCGGCACGGTCCTTGGCGGAGGAGAGGGGATTCATGGATTCCAGCTTGCCATAAATGAGAGCGTCGGGGGCGAATTTGCGGAGGTGGAGCAGGGGGGTGCTCCCAATGGCATCGGAGAGGGAATGGGCAATATTCATGGAATAACCTCCTAAATGACTATGATATAAGGGGAAAAAGCAGCCCGCCCACGGGCGGGCTGCTTGAATGCAGACGATTGCTTAG
>JAVXKN010000335.1:0-510 GCA_036647315.1 Oscillospiraceae bacterium
CGATTGTGGTTGCCTTCGGCATTTTTACGTTTGTAAGTGCTGTACAGCCGGAAAACGCAGAGTTGCCAATGGTGGTTGCAATAATGCTGGTTGCACTGGGCATTGTAACGGTTGTAAGTGCTGCGCAGCCCCAAAACGCAGAGTTGCCAATGTCGGTTGCATCAGGCATTTCTACGCTATTAAGTGCTGTGCAAAGTAAAAACGCATTCGCGCCGATAATTTTTACATCCGGCATTGCAACGCTTGTAAGTGCTGTGCACCGCTGCATCGAGGGCGCTGGTACGTTTTCGCCCGTGACGTAGAGGTGATTGATGGTTTTTTTGTCTGTGATTTCTTCAGTAGTCGCAGTTGTTGGGGCTGCTTGTGTTGCCCGATAGAATTTGCTTCCGTCATAAACGGCATAGCTTTCGTTGACGGTAACCGTCATAGTAGCGGTAGTGCCGCTCAACTCGTGGTTGCCTGCAAATTCGGCGGTGAGAGCATGAGCTCCTAACGTCCAGTCTTTTGTGT
>JAVXKN010000336.1:0-508 GCA_036647315.1 Oscillospiraceae bacterium
GTATGGATTTAACAAGATTTCAATCAATAATGACAATGTTCGCAAAGTGCTCTATAAGTCCTGCGGCAACAGTTGGCCAGAACTTCTAGGAACAGGCAGTAAAGATAAGCTATATATTCAACCATTTGTGACAAAGGAGGAGACAAATATCCTCTTGTTTGCAAATGGTAGCGTGGCGGGAAACTGGTCTGCCAGCTACTTTTTCAGTGAAAAGCAGAATAAATGGTATCACATTAAAGGCGGTACCAGTGCGACGAATTTTACATCCGCTGCTATGTTAGAACGTGCCATTGAACAAAATGCAGATAATAAATGGACACCGGTACCGGGTTAATGACTGACGGAAAAACGAAGGAGAGCGGCATTGCCGCTCTCCTTTTTTGCTGTTTTAGGTGCCGCTTTCGCCGTCTTGTTTCTTTTGAGCCTGGTCTTTTTTCATCTTTGCGTCAGGCTGCTGGTTCTTCTTCTGCTTTTCGCGGGCATTGGGGGCACTGTTGTTCTGTTCGTT
>JAVXKN010000337.1:0-508 GCA_036647315.1 Oscillospiraceae bacterium
GATGCAGTATTGCAGGGCGTGGTCGGGTCGCAGACCGGCACGGATGTCACGGGATACCCGGGCGGTGAGAGCCTCTTCCGTGCAAATTAAGGAGTAACAGCGCACGGCGCAATTTGTGAGGTCTAAGAGGGAGAGCACCTTGTCCAAAGTTTCTTGACTGTCCATTACCCAGCAGAAGAGCACATTCTCATAGGCGGAGCATCGGAGAAAATTGTTCAGCTGATAGGTGATGTTGTCAATGACCATGTCTTTTGTCTCTTTTGTCACCTGAAAGGGCACCATGTCCCAGCACCAGTCGCCGTCCAGAAACACATTTTTCGGTAGCCGCTTTTGCAGTGCCCGGCAGGTGACAGTTTTGCCCACGCCCATGGTACCGTTGAGGATGATGAGATTTTTCATAATTTTTACCTCACTTTTGTGAATTAAAAAGGGCTTTGGGGTCAAGCCCATATACCTGCACAACGTCTAAAAGGTCGCTGTTCGCCAAGTCATTTACCGTAACCACTCT
>JAVXKN010000338.1:0-506 GCA_036647315.1 Oscillospiraceae bacterium
TCCTACGTCTCTAAGGGCGTTCTGGCGAAGTCCAACGGCGAACTGGTTTCCAAAGTTGTAGAGCTTGCAAATCTCATAGGCCGTCCCATCGCAACCCCCGACGAAGCCCGCAAAATTCTCTCTTTAACGAAGTAAGACCAGCGACCAAATTCTCTCTCAACTCCCGGCATCAATTCCCTAATTCAACTCCAAATCAATTCCCAACCACAAAATATTAGGAGGAACTTCAACATGCAGAAAAAAGGCGACAAGTACGGCGTTCACCGCGTGATTGAGCCCAAGGGCCTCATGACTCAGGCTGCTAAGAAAATCGACAACACCATGGAGTGCTATTCCAACGAAATCCTCTGCGACGTGTCCGCTCTGAACATCGACTCCGCTTCCTTCACCCAGGTCTATGAGGCCTGCGGCAAGGATCTGAAGAAGACCGAAGAGATGATTCTCGACATCGTGAACACCCGTGGCAAGATGCAGAACCCTGTCACCGGTTCCGGCGGCATGTTCAT
>JAVXKN010000339.1:0-503 GCA_036647315.1 Oscillospiraceae bacterium
ACGGGTGGAATACCTGGACTGGCTGAAAAGCTGGCGGGAGCAGCAAATCATCAAAGTGGTGTCCGGCGTGCGGCGGTGCGGCAAGTCCACCCTGTTTGAACTTTATCGGGGCTGGCTGCTGCAGAACGGCGTAGCGGAGGAGCAAATCATCGCCATCAACTTTGAGGATGTGGACTATGAGCATCTGGGCGATTACCGGAGTCTGTACGACTATATTAAGGCCCGGCTGCTGCAAGACAAGATGAACTACATTTTTCTGGACGAAATCCAGCATGTCACCCACTTTGAGAAGGCGGTAGACAGCCTCTTTATTAAGAAAAACTGCGACGTCTATCTCACCGGCTCCAACGCCTACTTTATGTCGGGCGGGCTGGCGACCCTGCTTTCGGGGCGGTATGTGGAACTGAAAATGCTACCTCTCTCCTTCCGGGAGTTTTGCTCAGGACTGACTGGCAAGGAACTTTCCAAAGCGGAGAAATTCGACGCCTACCTCCAGGGCAGCT
>JAVXKN010000340.1:0-503 GCA_036647315.1 Oscillospiraceae bacterium
CGTCATATTCTTGCTAAAAGAACAACAAAAAGAAAGCGCCAGCTTCGCAAAGGCAATTACGCAGATTCAACAAACGTAGCACAAATTAAGCGCATGATCCCTTACGCGTAGTAGCGTCATTTTAAAGATATGATACAGGAGGCAATATAGTATGGCTAGAGTTAAAGGCGCGATGATGACGCGCAAAAGAAGAAAGAAGATTATTAAACTTGCAAAGGGCTTCTGGGGCGCAAAGAAAAACCATTATAAGATGGCAAACCAGCAGGTCATGAAATCACTTAGATATGCTTATGTGGGCCGCAAGCTCAAAAAGCGTGATTTCCGCAGAATTTGGATTATCCGTATCAACGCCGCTTGCGCTTTGAACGATATGAATTATTCAAGATTTATGAACGGCATGAAAAAAGCAGGAATTACGCTTAACCGCAAAATGCTTGCAGACCTCGCCGTTTCAGACCCAGCAGCATTTTCTGCATTGGTTGTTAAAGCCAAAGCTGCACTTT
>JAVXKN010000341.1:0-502 GCA_036647315.1 Oscillospiraceae bacterium
GAGGTCTTTGCCATTTCGGTATCCTCGACGAATCAGTTACGGAACGGGAACTTGAACGCTGCGAGCAGCGCCTTCGCTTCCGCGTCGGTCTTGGCGGTGGTGGTGATGGCGATATCCATACCGCGGATCGCGTCGACGGCGTCGAAGTCGATTTCCGGGAAGATGATCTGTTCCTTCACACCCATGTTGAAGTTGCCACGACCGTCGAACGAACGACCCGACACGCCGCGGAAGTCACGCACGCGCGGCAGCGAGATGTTGATCAGGCGATCCAGGAACTCAAACATGGTGTCACGACGCAGCGTGACCTTGCAGCCGATCGGCCAACCATCACGGATCTTGAACGATGCCACCGAGACGCGCGACTTGGTGATGACCGGCTTCTGGCCGGTGATCTTGGTCATGTCGCCAACGGCGTTCTCAAGAACCTTCTTGTTGGTCGCAGCTTCACCAACGCCCATGTTCAAGGTGACCTTGACCAGACGCGGGACCTGCATCGGAT
>JAVXKN010000342.1:0-501 GCA_036647315.1 Oscillospiraceae bacterium
GGGACGGGGACAACCGCACCTTGAACTATATGCCGGTGGGCATCAACGACTGGTATTTTCTCTCCGTGCTCCCCAACCACATTGTGGCCTCCCGCGCCATGGAGCTGACGAAGCAGGCCTTTGTCCTGGGCGGCGCGCTGCTGCTGATTGTCGTTATCATGTGGTTTTACATGAACAGACTGCGCCGCAGAGGGCAGACTGATTTGGCAGAGGTTCATCGGGAACTGCTGACGATTTACAACACCATCCCCGGCGGCGTATTCAAGTGTCAGTTGGACGAGGACTTCACGCTGATAGACGCTAACGACGGCCTTTTTAAGGACATTGGCTACACCAGAGAGGAACTGAAACTGCTTTTTGACAACAAGCTGGTTCGGCTGGTCAGCCCAGAAGCGGCCCAGCGGATGAAGGACTCCTTGCAACGTCAGCGGGAGACCGGGGAAACCAGCCGTGACGAGGTGCAGCTGGTGGGCAAAGACGGTACGAAAAAATGGGTACTGC
>JAVXKN010000343.1:0-501 GCA_036647315.1 Oscillospiraceae bacterium
ATTCTATCTCAAAAATTGCAATCTGTAAAGGGAAACTGCAAATTTTTCAAAGAAAATCTTATGTTGTGTTTGAGGTACGCTCAAAAACTTCGCACAGGCGTTCTAATTCACGTTGACTTTACAGACTTCCGGCGGTACAATGGAAAAAACACGCAAGGTGCGCAGAAGGGGGTAGCGAAGCTTGAACCGAAATGAATCCTGCTGTTTTACAGGGCACCGTCCCGGCAAGCTGCCCTGGGGCACCGATGAGCGTGACCCCCGCTGTTTGGCATTAAAGGCCAATCTGGCCCTTGCGGTGGAGGAGGCCTACGAAAAGGGCTACCGCCACTTTATGTCCGGCATGGCCCGGGGGAGCGACTTCTATTTTTGCGATGCTGTTCTGGCCTTAAAGCGGGAAAAGCCGGATATTCTCCTAGAGGCCGCTGTCCCCTGTGAAAACCAGACGAACCACTGGGACCAGGCGGACTGCGACCGCTATGAAAATCTGCTCTCCCGCTGCGA
>JAVXKN010000344.1:0-501 GCA_036647315.1 Oscillospiraceae bacterium
GGGACGGGGACAACCGCACCCTGAACTATATGCCGGTGGGCATCAACGACTGGTATTTTCTCTCCGTGCTCCCCAACAACATTGTGGCCTCCCGCGCCATGGATCTGACCAGTCAGGCCTTTGCCTTCAGTGGCGCGCTACTGCTGATTGTGATTATCATGTGGTTTTACATGAACAGGTTGCGCCGCAGAGGGCAGATTGACTTGGCGGAGGTCCATCGGGAGCTGCTGACGATTTATAACACCATCCCCGGTGGCGTATTTAAGTGTCAGGTGGACGAGGACTTCACGCTGATAGATGCCAACGACGGCCTTTTTAGGGACATTGGCTATACCAGAGAGGAACTGAAACTGCTTTTTGACAACAAGCTGATTCGGCTGGTCAGCCCAGAAGCTGCCCAGCGGATGAAGGACTCCTTACAGCATCAGCGGGAGACCGGGGAAACCAGCCGTGACGAGGTGCGGTTGGAGGGCCAAGACGGTACGGAAAAGTGGGTACTGC
>JAVXKN010000345.1:0-501 GCA_036647315.1 Oscillospiraceae bacterium
CGCCTTTTTGACGACTCCAAGGCCTACTATCACTACGCCGCCGGTACCGGCATTGACGCCGGCAAGTGGTTCGTGAAGTACGGCGTCAAGTGCGTGGCTATGGACAGTCAGGCCCTAGACCACCCCCTCCACACCGCCATCGGCAACAACGGCATGACCCGCATGAACCTGCTGGGCGCTACGGGTGAGCCCGTTACCGAGGAATATAAAAAGCTCTTCGGCGAGGAGGCCTATGCGGAATTCGACAAGTTTGAGTACATCCGCATCCACGGTCAGGCGGCTTACGACGAGAAGTTCGGTGAGCTGGAAAACATCGGCATCTGGGGGACTTGGGAGCCCTGCCACAAAGAACTGCTGGGCCACGGCATCGTGGGCGTAGAGAATCTGGGCGGCGATTTGGATAAGGTCCGGGGCAAACGCTTTAAGTTTTACTGCTTCCCCCTGCGCTGGTACATGGGCGATGGCTCCATGGCACGCTGCGTAGCAGAAATCGACGAGGAC